>JAZQHZ010000136.1:0-17453 GCA_045540855.1 Clostridia bacterium | reverse complement strand
GGTTATACTGTTATCTGCAACCGAAGATAATAAGGTTGTATCATTTTCTGTTGAAGAGACAAAGCTGACAGATAATTTAAGAGTTACACACACTTCATTCGACAAAAGATATAAATACAGTCTTGACGGTGGCTATGCGTTTATATATAACGGAGGTCTCAGCGAAAGACGGTTATCGGATTTACTTGATACAGTATCAGGTACAATTGTTATGATTGATAACAATGATGACGAAGAATACGACATTGTATCAATGATGTCGCCGACATTTATCACAGTAAAAAGTATAAGCAAAACTAATAAGCTTATATATGATGAAAATGCGGCGGAAAATACAATAGATATGTCAGATGAGGAAGGTAACTTCCGTATAAATGGCAAGAATGGTGAAATGCGTTTTATTGATATTTCAGCCGGCGAAACCTATGAAGTTTATGCATCTGAGGACAATATGCTCATAACTGCAAGCCTTGTCACAAACAGTGTAACAGGCAAGGTGGAGAGCGTTTCTGATGAGGAAATAGTAATAAACGGTGAAAGCTATGAAAGCACCGACTATTTTGAAAAATATTACAGAAACGTTTTAAAAACAGGCAGCGAAGGCACGTTTAATATTGCATCTGACGGAAAAATCATCAATTCCGTGACATATGGTTCGGGTATGAAGTTCGGCTATATAACACACGCAGCGTGGGATGATGGTGTACAGGGCTATCAGATGATAGTAAAGATATATACCCAGGATGCAAAAAGCGAACGATTTACAATAACAGATAAAATAAAGGTTGACGGAGAGACTGTAAAAGTAAAGGACCTGTATAACCGCATTATAACAAACGGAATTGTAAATGATCAGCTTGTAAGCTATAGTGCTGATGGAGAAAACAAAATTAAAGCCCTTGATTTTGCTGAACTTAATCAACCGGGCGAGCTTGGCGAGAAGAAAAGAGAGGGCAATTCGCTTACCGAATACAGATTTGCGGATAACAGATTTTACTACAAGGATACAGTAGACGTTATGTACCCGCATTTTAACGTATCAGGAACAATGGTTTTTGCAATTCCAAATGACCTTAGCGATAAAGAATTATACAGAGTGACGGGAAGTGACTATTTCTCGGATGCAACCTGGTATGACGGTAATCTCAAGGTTTATAACGTGTCAGAATCAGGTACAGCCGAGGTGGTTGTGTTACGTTGTGAGCATGGATCAAGAAGCATATCCAAATACACCAATTCCTTCGTAGTTGAAAAGGTAATTAAAGAAATAAATGATGAAGACGAAGAGCTTAACAAGGTTTTTGGATGGTTTGATAATAAATATGTTTCGTATTATATAGATGAGAGCATATCAATTATTAAAGCATCAGGAGAAACACTTGGCTTTGGTGATGTTATAAGAGTATATGTAGAAGGCGATACAATAAAGACCTTGATTTGTGACTTTGATGCTAACGAAAATGTATTCGGACGTAATGAAACAACGGATGCAGCACAGTTCAATCAGGGCAACGTGGACTGTGGATATCAGTTCGGAAAAGCATATTCAGTAGCGGGTGGATTTATCTATCTCGGTACAGGCGATGACGGAGCAAATATGGATGTTTCTTCGCTGAGAAATTTCAGTGCAAATACCAATAACATAGTTATCGTTAATATGATTGACAGAACAGTAAGAACAGGAAACGAGGCGGAAATAAGAACATACAGAAATTCAGGCGATGATGCAGATACAGTGCTTATAAAGCAGCGTAATCTGGCTACATCGAACCTGATTGTGTATGTAAGGTGAAAGGAGAGTGATGATGAATGAAAGAAATGTTAAAAAGAGCAGCTTCCATACTAATCACACTCAGCCTTTGTATGAGTAATGTCGTATTTGCGTCACATGCTGATGACACCGTATATTTCTACGAAGACTTTAACAATTACTCTACAAACGAGTCAGTAACAAAGCTTATTGCAGAGAATGCACTTACTTATGTAAAAAATACAACTAAAAACGAAAAGGCTCTTGAGGTGCAGGCGGGAATATCCAAAAGCAAGCTCAAGGCAACCTGGAGCGGAGCAACAGAGAGTACCGTTATATCGTTTGATGTAGTACATAAGATAAGTAAATCAAATCTTGATTTATCAATAGTGAGTGCAAGCGGCACTGCGGCAAATCTGATTTCGATGAAAAGCAACGGCGAAATTGTAACCTATGACGGAAAGAGAGTGGATGGCTTCGGAATAGATACAAACAGAAATATAGCTGTTGTTATTGACAACATAGATGAGGTTTTCAATATCTATGTAAACGGTAAGTGCAAGATTTCTGAATGGAATCTGCCATCATCAGTAAAGCCTGAGGGTATGAATATTACTATAAGCGGAGGAGACACTCTTGATGGTGCGGTGCTTATTGATAATGTCCGTGCATATTCAGGAAAGGACGTAAACAGGAAGTTTACTGAAACGGCATATAATGATGCAGAGATAGAGATAATTGAGGTGCCCGAAAGAATCGGAGCTAACATTATAACTCAGAATGATTTCGAGATGAGTGAAAGTGTTATAGTTGACGATTCAAACATAAACGAAATTACATTTAATGTAAAAGGAAATGCAATTGAAGTAAAAGCAGATGGTGATAACCATTATCTCAGGACAGAGCAGACTACAGCGAATGATTTCCATCTTGATACACAGTTTACAATAGACTTGAATTATCTCACAATGGAAATGGATGTTTACTTTGAAAAGTTTGGCTCAACCTTCTATCCGTTCAATGTACGAGACAATGTTTCAGGTGTAAGCAATGTTGACCAGCGTGTCGGAACAGTTGATGCCAAGGGAGCATTTAAGCTTGTGAACGGACAGACGGTTGCGAATTTCCGTCCGGGAACCTGGTATAACATAGCGGCAACATTTGATTTACCTCAGCGTACAATAAATGTATATGTTGACCATGAACTTGTAGCAGAAAATATGCCATTTAATATGTCCGGCTTCTATAAGCCGAGAATGGTTAGAACCTGGGTATATGGTAGTGAGCTGTTTGCGGGACGAATTGACAACTATAATATCTATGAGGCAAAGGAGCCGAAATCATTATCCGAAATGGAGGATACGTTAATATCCGTAATGAGTGACGGAACACGTGAGGAGGCTGTCCTTAAAGACAAAACTGCAATAAACATTTCAAACGGACTTATATATAAGGACGGAGCAAAGGAATATGCTGATGTTCCTGAAGCAAAAGACGGAGATTATTACGTATCAGCGGCTACTGCACAGAAGCTTTTTGGAGGCGAATTTACAGGTAGCGTGGCACTAAAAGCCGCCGCTAAAGAAAAAGACCTTGCAGTATATGAGGATGCAGACAGATATCTGCTTATTTTTTCCAAGCAGGAGTTTGCGGCTGATGATAGTCTGATGGATGAGGTTTCAACCTATATGAAGATGATTTTACCATCAGCAGAGCGTATAAAAGCAGATTTTGAAGCAAAAAATCAGCCACATCCGAGAATTCTTGCAACAGATGATGACTGGGCAAGAATAAAGCAGAATATAAAAGATTATCCTGAATTTGCCGAATGGCATGAAAAGATAATAGCACAGGCAGATACAAAATTCAATCTTCCTGTTGAATGGTACTACCTTGGCGAGGTACAGGCAGGCAATATTCTGCATACAGCTCGCCGATTCAAGGAAAAGATGCTCTATTGGGGCTATGCGTGGAAGACAACCGGTGACAGAAAATATGTAGATGCGGCAGTTAAGGAAATGAAAGCCGTTTCAGAGTTCCCGAATTGGAGCGTTGTGCACAGTATTGACACAGGTGAGCTTCTCTTCGGCTCGGCTGTCGGTTATGACTGGATGTATGAAGCACTTACCGAAGAGGAAAGAAAGATAATCGAAGAGGGAACACTCCGTCTTGGTATTGAGCCTTTAAGAAGTGCATATTACGGCAGACTGCGTACAGAGCAGACCTTTGGTTCGCTCTCTGGTGCGGCATTTGTTGCGAATACAACAAACTTCAACGTGGTTACAAACGGAGGACTTACTGCGGCGGCACTTGCATATGCGGATGTATATCCGGAGGAGTGCTTTGACAGCCTTTCAAAGGCAATTCAAAGCCTTGGCTATATGCTTCCGGGCTTTGAGCCTTCGGGCGGCTGGGAAGAGGGTGCCAACTACTGGGACTATACCACAGCATATTTGTCGAATATGGTGAGTGCTCTGAACTCAGCCTGCGGAACAGATTATGGTATATTAAAGCATCCGGGTGTGTCATTGACACCGTACTATGCGGTATATCTGGACTCATTCCAGGGACTTAACAACTTCTCGGATACATCACGTGGATATAGCTGGGATTCGCCACAGTTCAGCTGCTTCGGCAGACTTATGAACGAGCCGGCACTTACATATCAGAGATATATCTCAATTACACAGCGTGGAAGAACACCGAACATATTCGATATGCTATGGCTTGATATGTCGTGTACAGATGCGAAGGTAGAGCTTCTGCTTGATAACCTTACACCGGGCATAGAAATGGTGAGTATGCGTGAGGACTGGGAGCGTTCGGATTCACTGAACTTCGGAACGCACGGCGGTGATAATACCGCATATCACGGTCACTATGACGGTGGTACGTGGGTATTCGACCTTTTGGGCGAACGTTGGGCAATGGACCTCGGTATGGATGAGGCAAGCTATCACAGTAACCCGATGACGGTTCTTTACAGAACAAGAGCAGAGGGACATAATATGCTTGTATTCAATCCGAGTGCAGATACGGGCTTCAAGAAGCAGTCTATCACAAGTGTGAAGAGATTTGAAACAGCACCAAAGGGCGGTATAATCGTATATGATAACTCGGGCGGATATGCACAGTGGACATCATATATGACACGAGGCTTCTATGTGGGCGACGAACGCCGCAGTCTTACGGTACGTGATGAGTTCTACTCATCAGCAAGAAACAGTACGGTTTATTGGAGTATGCATACTCCGGCACAGATAGAGGTGCAGGGCGATAAGGCAATACTCACTATAAACGGGAAGAAGTTACAGGTAGAATTTGCATCAAATTCTGATTTTGAAGTGCTGGCAATGAAGGCAGAGCCGTTGCCGGGCAGTGTTGTTAATTACGAGGTAATGGCAAAGGACCCGACAATAAACAAGCTTGCGGTTAAGATGACAGTGAGCGGTGACGCATATATTGAAGCAAAGCTTTCGGCATTAGGTGAGCCTGCCTCAAAATCAGGTATGATGAATATTCCGATTTCAGAGTGGACATTGCCTGAGGGTGAGCTTATAAAGCGAGGCGATTCGACACTCAGCAGCTTAACCGTAAATGGAGCAGAGTGGGGCGAATTCAAGCCAAACACCACAACCTACAATGTCGGTGTGCTTGAAGGCAATCCTATCCCGACAATCGGTGCTGCATCTGAAAACGGTGAAGTTGAGATTAAGCAGGCAGCTTCATTTGACGAGGTTGCGACAATAACGGCATATGATAAGCAGAAATACTATTCAACGACCTATGTTATAAAGTTCGTGGAGCTTAAAAAGCCTCAGGACGTATTCGGCATGACAAGACACGTTGTACATAACTTGCAGGTAAGCTCAACACCTGAGGAGGCGAATATTGGTCCTAATATGATTGACGGCGACCTGACCACACGTTGGGCAGGAAACGGCATAGGCGAAACTGCATTGTTCGACCTTGGCTCAGTACAGCCGATTGATGCGTTTGCAACTGCATTTGAATGGGGCGATAAACGTAACTACAAGTTCGATATAGAGGTGTCTGAGGACGGCTTCACATATGAACGTGTATATACGGGACAGAGCAGCGGTACAACCGACGGTCTGGAAATTATCAAGCTTGACAAGCGTGTGAATGCACGTTATGTAAGATATGTCGGAAACGGAAACACTGTTAATAAATGGAACGGTGTAAGAGAATTTGCAATACTTGCAGAGAAAGGAGCAAACTGATGAGACTTAAAAGAAGTATAACAATTATTGCGTTTGCCCTTATCACATTATTCTGTGCAACAAGTGTATTTGCGGAAGGTATGATACAGCTTGGCGACAGCTTATATAAGCTGTCGCACAAGTCAGGCACTGACTATGAGGATGGTGTATACACCGGTTATGACAATATCGGATGGATAAAAACCGATACTGTGGACGATGAGCACGGAACAAGTGTTATTCTCGGAGCAGATGCAGGTACAGATACTGCAAAAGAAGGTGCGATACTTAATCTTACGGGTGATAAAACAACACCTATAACGGTTTATGACTTTGATTTGTATGTAAACGAGTTCACCACCGGAAGAATGAGATTGATGTACAGAGCCACTAACTCAAGTGGCAGTGCTCCGGCATATTTTGTAGAAATTTATCCGGGCGAAATAAAGGACAATGATGAAACAGCAGAGTTTACATTTAATGAGTGGCATAACGTCAGAGTTGCATTTAACTGTACAGAGCATACATATACCATATTTGTTGACGATATGGAAACTGCTGTTATAAACGGTTCGCTCAATTCCAAATGGACCGGAATAGAGTTTATGCGTGTAACGGCATGGGCAGATGACACATATATGGCGATAGACAACTACAATTTCTATCACGCACTTACAATGCCGGACGGCTATGAAACGCCTGTATTAAGTTTAACTCAGCTCGATGAAAAGGTAACGGAAAGTGCCGAGGCACGAATTGAAGCCAATATCGAAACTGAGTTTCAAATTGAAAAGATTGATTTCTATATTGACGGTGAGCTTGTATATACAGACAACGAAGCACCGTATATAATGGAGCATCTGTTTGTACCGGGTGAATATACTGTATACGCAGTTGCAACGGATATATATGGAGAAACAGGTACAAGTGATGAAATACAGATAATATCGAAGCCTGATACAAAGCCGAGAATTGAGCATTCATTACTTGACGGTGTCGAATACAATAAAGCAGACCTTTCTGAAATTCCGGTTTCGATAATGATGACAGATGCGGAGCTTGCGGAGGGAACAGTAACTGTTGACGGAGATAAGTTTGCAGACCTCGTTCAGGGTGAGAATGTAATAGATTTTTCAACATTATCGCTCGGCTCACACGAAATTGTGTTCTATGCAAAAAACACTCTTGGTGAGTATGCGGAGGATACGGTTAATATAACCGTAACACGCATATTAGAAGAGGTTGTATGGTCTAATGATTACAGCAACGGAGCTCATTCGGGATATACCAATGGCGACGGTCAGTTCATTGAAATGAGAACACTTCGTGATGAGTTCAAGGACAGCTGTGTAGTCGGTGCCAATACAGAACAGAACGTTTCAAAAGAGGGTGCATGGATACCGTTTGATCTTAAAGATGCACAAACGACTGCAATTGTGGATTTTGATATTTACTTTAATGCAATCAACGGTAACGGTATGCAGATGATGCTTATACTGGACGGTGCAAGACCTAAGCTGTTTGACATAAACAGCAAGGGAATAGTGCCTTGTGACGGCAGTACACCGTATCCGTTTGCGGCTGATACGTGGTATCACGCACAGCTTCTGATTGATTCATCACTTGCAAAGTACACTCTTTATATTGATGGTACGCCCGCACTTGTAAATATTCCTATATCTATGACAGCAGGTGTAGCAATGGATACTCTGAGACTTATTTCAAAGCTTCAGGGAACAGAGGAAACTTATTTTGCTGTTGATAATGTTGAGGTAAGGCATTCGACACTTGCACCGTCAATATTAAATGTCACATCAGCAAATGCGGAGTCAGCAAATACAGTATCGGTAAAGGATACAGTATTTACAGCATACTTCACAGGTGCTCTGCAGCCAACAAGTGTATATCCTTCAAAATTCACTTTGACAGGTAATGACGAAAGCATAGAAATTTTATCGGCAAAATATGACAGCACAAATTTCAGTGTAACCTTTGAAATAGCGCAGCCGCTTACAGAGGGTGTAACCTACAGATTAGAGGTTGCTGAAAATGTCGTTATGGGTAACGGAGAGATTTATGGTGAAAAGCTTTATGCGGATTTCACTGCTGTTCAGAAATCATTTGTATTAAGCACTGAACCGGTTATAGAGGAAACAACGCTTAATGCAGTAATCACAAGTACTTCTGACACTATAGCGTATCTTGTAATCAATGTGTATGACGGCGAAACACTCAAATCAAGCAATGTTAAGGAATTACAGCTTGTAAAGGGTGAAAATACTGTATCTGAGTCAATACCGGATTACGTTGATACAAATAAAGCGGAAATATTTATATGGGATTCAATAGTTGCTCCTGCTTGCTTTGCAAGCTGGAGTAACTAAAGACCTCAAAACAGTGTTAATACTGATGCATCGTGACGTAAACAAAATGGCTTTTGAATCTGGTGCATCATATTAAAATATAATAATCAATTTAAAGAAAGTTGAGGTAAAGATTATGAAAAAACTAATTAGCAGTGCCTTAAGTGCAATAATGCTTATAGGTGCTATGGGCTTTGCAACAGTATCGGCAGCAGATACTGATGTAACCAAGACTGTGCATTTTAATGACCTGACATTAGAGTCAAGTGCAACAATTTCAGATGATTTTTCTGATATGAACTACAGCGATAACAATGCTAATAGCGACAGTACAAGAAGATATACTTATTCAACTGCTGCAGGAATGTACGGCAAAGAAGCAACAGATAACAGCTTAAGAATTTATAAGCCGTATGTTGGCTTTAAGAATAAGTGGAGTACTGATGCTGCTGAAGTGTCTAAGCCGAGCTTCAGATATTATCAGCTGCATTACAATGCAAATCTTACAGGCGGAAATTATTACCACGTATCAACAGAGCTTGCGGTTGCTGCGGGTACTACATATGAACCGACATTAAAGCTGTACTGTGACGATACTCTCGTTGCATATCTTGTATATGATTCAGAAGCTAAGGTATATAATGTTAAGACTACTGCAGACGGTGACACATTAGCAACTATGCCGACAACGCAATGGGCTAAATTTGATGTTGTTATGGATGCATCAAATCAGGTTGCAGACCTTTATTTTAACGGATTAAAGATTGCAGAGGATATAGCGTTAACTACAGATGTAGAAACTAACGGTTTTGGTAAATTCAAGCTGATGGCTGAGTGTTCATACAGATATTCATCAAGCTCATATTATGTATATAGCTTCGACGAAGTTGACGTATATATGGATAACTTAACATGTTCAGCATTGGCAGAGGATCCGGGCATTGACAGAAAGTCAGAAGATTTTAATGATATGACATTAGAGTCAAGTGCAACAATTTCAGATGATTTTTCTGATATGAACTACAGTGATAACAATGCTAACAGCGACAGTACAAGAAGATATAATTATTCTACTGCTGCAGGAATGTACGGCAAAGAAGCAAGCGATAATAGCTTAAGAATTTATAAGCCATATGTTGGATTTAAGAATAAGTGGAGTACTGATGCTGCAGAAGTATCTAAGCCGAGCTTCAGATATTATCAGCTGCATTACAGTGCAAACCTTACAGGCGGAAGCTATTACCACGTATCTACAGAGCTTGCAGTTGCTGCTAATACATCAAATGAACCGACATTAAAGCTGTACTGTGACGATACTCTCGTTGCATATCTTGTATATGATTCAGAAGCTAAGGTATATAATATTAAGCTTACTGCAGACGGTGATACATTAGCGACTATGCCGACAACGCAATGGGCTAAATTTGATGTTGTTATGGATGCATCAAATCAGGTTGCAGACCTGTATTATAACGGAACAAAGATTGCAGAGGATATAGCGTTAACTACGGATGTGGCAGCTAACGGCTTTGGTAAATTTAAGTTGATGGCTGAGTGTATATATGCGTATACTGCAAGCGGATATTATGTATATAACTTCCACGAAGTTGACGTATATATGGATAACTTATTATGCGCAGCATTAGCAGAGGAGCCTGTTATAGAGCCTGAAGTGGAAGCTCCGACAGAGTTGGAAATCACAGCAGTAGGCGAGGCAGAGTTACAGGAGAATGCAGAGAATCTCTACAAGAAGGGCTTTACATTCACAATTGAGGATATGGGTACATACAACTCAATTCTTCTCGAGGATGAAGGAGAGGTTATAGCCGGATTCAATATTGCTGATATGTTTGATACAATTATATCAGGCGGAGCGGTTAGATTTGGTTTGCAGGTATATGATATTCCTGAAGAATCAAAGGATTTAACAGCAGAGCTCAGTACAATAGTATTAGATTAATTGAAAGGAAGAGTGTATATTATGAAAAAGTATTTTGATCCCCAAATGACTATATCAGCATTTGAAATGAAAAACATAGTAACAACCTCAGGTACAGAGCCTGCACCTGCAAAGCCTGCACTTGTGGATGGTTTGGCAGATGTTACAGAAACAACAGTAAACGTAAGTCTTAACGACATTATGATTACAATGTAAATTCAGGGAGATGTGGGAGTTCCCGCTCTCACATCTCCTGTTTTCATATATACCTGTAATCGTCATTACGGATATATATGAAAATATAATAAACAGAAAAGAGGTTTTACATAATGGGGAAATGGGTAAGATCAAGATTTAGTCCGTTTATACCGTTAGGGGATAATAAATCAAGTTTCCTATTCGTCCATTGAACTGGCATTCTCCACAAGAATATATTACAGCTTTTGTTCAGGACGGAGAACGTTTTTGGATTTTGTAACACATCATTGACAAACCTACAGAATACATAACAATTTTCAAAATTTTATATTGACAAAATCATTATACTGTGTTATAATGATAATGATGCAAAGTATTGGAGACGCATCAAAATAAATCTTTAGGGATTTATTTTGATGCGTCTTTTTGTGCGTAAAAATAAAAACAGGAGGTATCACAAAAAGATGAATTTTATTGAAGAGTATCAAATCAACCTTATATTCAGAATGCTGGTATCGTGCGTGTGCGGTATTCTGATAGGCTTTGAACGAAAGAACAGAGCCAAAGTGGCGGGAATCAGAACGCATTGTATAGTAGCCTGTGCATCTGCAATGATGATGATTGTATCAAAATATGCCTTTCACGATATTATTGAAACGGCTGCTAATACTGATGTAAGGCTTGACCCGTCGAGAATGGCACAGGGAATTGTGACAGGTGTTGGTTTTCTGGGAGCAGGTATGATTTACATTCAAAGAGGTGTTATAAGAGGTCTTACCACTGCCGCAGGTATATGGGCTACATCGGGAATTGGTATGGCAATCGGTGGCGGTATGTATATCATAGGTATTACCGGAACAATTATTATATTATGTATACAGCTTGTTTTACATATTGACAGCAAATTGTTATCTACGCACAAGACTAAAACAATCAAAATTCACCACGTTTCAGAAGGTGGTTTCCAGGAAAAAGCAAAGGGGTTGTTTGCCGCAATTAACGTCGGAGTCAATGACGTGTCAGTGCGTAAAAATGAGGACGGTACATACACGTATGCAATTTGCATTGATGTTCCGGAAGAAATCAGCGAAGAATTTTTAGTAAATCAATTTGATTACAGATGCTCAATTGATTTTACAAACTAATAGAAGGAGAAATGAAACTATGTATGATGTAACTATTATAGGTGCCGGAGTGGTTGGCGGTATGATTGCAAGAAGCTTGGCGGCATATGACTTAAAAATATGTATTCTTGAAAAAGAAAACGATGTGGCGATGGGTGCAAGCCGTGCAAATTCAGCTATTGTGCACGCCGGATTTGATGCGAAGGAAGGAAGCCTTAAAGCAAAATTAAATGTCAGAGGCTCACAGATGATGGAGCAGGTAGCAAAAGAGTTGGGAGTAAAGTACAAAAGGAACGGCTCGTTGGTTATTGGCTTTGACGAGGAAGATTTTAAAACTATATGTGATTTATATAACCGAGGTAATAATAACGGCGTTAAGGATTTAAAAATATTAAACCGTGATGAAGTGCGGGAGATTGAACCGAATGTTGGTGACGGAGTTACCTGTGCATTGTATGCACCTACGGGAGCGATTATATGTCCGTATGAGCTTAATATAGCGGCAATAGGAAATGCTATGGATAACGGTGCAGAGTTGTATGTAAATTTTGAGGTTAAAAGCATTGAAAGAAAAGATGAGGTATATGAAATCAAATCGGATAATGAGAAAATAAGCTCAAAATACATAATAAATGCGGCAGGTATTTTCTCGGATGATGTTGCCAAAATGGTTGGCGATACAACAATTAACGTGCATCCCAGACGTGGAGAATATATCCTTCTTGACAAATCAAGCGGTGACATAATATCTCATACAATTTTCAGAACACCGTCAAAGATGGGTAAGGGAATACTTGTAACGCCGACGGTTGACGGAAATCTTCTTCTTGGTCCTACATCAGTTGATATGGAGGATAAAGCGGATACATCGACCAATACTAAGGGCTTTGACACTATCATTGCTCAGGCAACAGAGAATGTTAAGGGAATAGCATTAAGAGATACCATTACTTCATTTTGTGGTTTAAGAGCTGTTGGAAACACAGGCGATTTCATCATTAACAGCAATTCCGAGAATTTTATAAATGTAGCGGGAATAGAATCGCCGGGACTTAGTGCATCACCTGCGATTGCGGAATATGTAGAGGAGCTTTTGGCACAGTCTGGGTTAGAATTGATTGAAAAGGAAAACTATAATCCGATAAGAAAGAGAGCGCATTATTTCAGAGAGGCTTCGATTGAAGAAAAGAATGAAATTATAAAAAAAGACAGTGCTTTCGGCAGAGTGATATGCAGATGCGAAACGGTTACAGAGGGCGAAATAAGAGAAGCAATAAGAACAAATCCGCCTGCACGTGACCTTGACGGCGTAAAAAGAAGAACAAGAGCTCAGATGGGCAGATGTCAGGGCGGTTTCTGTGTGCCGTATATCACAGGAATTTTAGCTGAGGAGCTTGGCATAGCTTATGAGGAAGTAACAAAGAACGGTATTGGTTCAGAGATAAACATAGGGAAAACCAAGGAGGTAGTATGCAATGACTGATTTAGTTATTATTGGCGGCGGTCCTGCCGGAATGAGTGCAGCTGTTGCGGCATATGAAAGTGGAATAAAGGATATTCTTATTCTTGAACGTGATGAGCGATTGGGTGGAATATTACAGCAGTGTATACATAACGGCTTCGGATTGCATCGTTTTGGTGAAGAGCTTACAGGTCCGGAATATGCATGGAGATATGAAAAAAAGGTTCGTGAGCTTAATATTCCTTTTAAACTCAACACGATGGTGCTTGATATATCAGAAGATAAAGTGATTACCGCAACTAATTCAGAGCAGGGAATATTTCAGATTCAGGCTAAATCAATAATTCTTGCAATGGGATGCAGAGAGCGTTCAAAGGGAGCTTTAAATATTGCAGGCACAAGACCGGCGGGAATTTACAGTGCAGGAACGGCACAGAAGTTCGTAAATATGAAGGGATATATGCCGGGAAAATCAGTAGTTATTTTAGGCTCCGGCGATATAGGTCTTATTATGGCAAGAAGAATGACACTTGAAGGTGCACAGGTGAAGGCTGTTTGTGAGCTTATGCCGTATTCAGGTGGATTGGCAAGAAATATAGAGCAATGCCTTAATGATTTTGATATTCCGTTGAAGCTGAGCCATACAGTTATTAAAATCCACGGCAAAAAGCGTCTTGAAGGCGTTACAATTGCGAAGGTTGATGATAACAGAAAGCCGATAAAGGGTACGGAGGAATATATTCCGTGTGATACATTACTGTTGTCGGTCGGACTTATTCCCGAAAATGAGCTGTCAAAAACAGCAGGAGTGGATTTGAGTAATATAACAAGCGGTGCGGTGGTTGACCAGGACAGACAAACGTCCATAGACGGAATATTTGCCTGCGGAAACGTGCTTCATGTACATGATCTGGTTGATTTTGTTTCTGAAGAAGCGGAAATTGCAGGCGTGAGCGCTGCGAATTATATAAAAGGAATAAAGACAGAAAAAACAAATATTCCAATTACTACTGACGGTAAAATCAGATATACAGTGCCGCAGGTAGTAACACAGAAAAAGGACATTACTGTTTTTTTCAGAGTTTCAGATGTATACCACAATGCAATTATTAGGGTTTACGGAGATGATAAGGAAATATTAAAGGTGAAGAAGCTCAAGGCGGCACCGGGAGAGATGGAAAGCATAAAGATAAAGGAAAGCTTGCTTGACGGAGTACAAAATCTCAGATTTGAATTGGAGGCGAATGTGTGATGGCTATAAGAGAATTGACGTGTATAGTATGTCCGAGAGGTTGTCAGCTTATGGTGGAGCTTGACGGTACGAAGGTGCTGAGCGTAAGCGGTAATGTATGCCCGAGAGGAAAGGTGTATGCGGAGAACGAATGTACAAATCCGCAAAGAACAGTTACCACTACAATAAAATGCTCTGACGGAAGTGTTATTCCTGTAAAAACAGATAGAACCATTCCAAAATCAGAGGTAAAAAACTGTGTCGAAGTAATAAATTCAACAGTGGTGCAATTGCCGGTTAATATAGGAGACGTGCTGATAAAGGATGTATTCGGAAGCAATGTAATAGCAACAGATAATCGTGCTTGACAAAAAAGACGTTCGGTAATATAATTAGTAATGTAATACAGATAAGGAGTTTGCTATGAGTATTTCGACAAATAAAATTATTGCAGCCGTTCGCAACGACGAAGAATTTGAAACGGCTCTCAAATCCGATATTTCTACAATATTTCTTCTGAGCACTGATATAATCAGTATCAGGGATAAGGTGGCTTTGGCACATAAAAAATCAATGCATTTGTATGTACATATGGATCTGGCGGAAGGGATAGGTAAGGATAAGGCGGGTATTAACTATCTTGCCAATATGGGTGTCGACGGCATAATAAGTACAAGGTCAAATCTTATAAAGCTTGCCCGTGAAGCAAATATGTACACAGTTCAGAGATTTTTTGTTGTTGATTCACATTCGGTTGATACTGTGATTGAAACTGTAAGGGCATCTAAGGCTGATATGATTGAGGTGATGCCGGGTGTTGTATCAAAGGTTATATCGAAATTAAAGGAACACATCCGAATACCGATTATAGCAGGCGGACTTTTTGAGGACGAGTGTGAAATTGAAACGGCATTAAAAAACGGTGCGATAGCCGTTTCGATAGGAAAGCCGCAATTCTGGAATTGAATTGTATACAGATATTGCAAGCGGAGTAAGAGCCGGAGTCAGTACAATATTTGTTTTAAGCGGAGAAGGGACAGAAGCGGATATTGACAAAAACGAGGAAAAACCGCAGTTTGTTTATGAAAATATCAGATCAATATATGAGGACTTAATTAAATAGCTTTAACTTGTGCATCGGCAATGTTTGCCGATGCACAATCGTTTAAAATATGGCAGTTTCTAAAAAAAGTGTCAATTGACTTTAAAAGCCCGATATGTTAGCATTAAAATATAGCTGGATATGCAGAAGGAGAGGTGCAAAATGGACACGATAAAGTTAAGCAAGGGCGAGGTTAAAATGATTGCTCACCGTGGCCTTAGCGGTATAGAAACGGAAAATACCATGTCAGCGTTTGTTGCGGCAGGTAACAGAAGCTATTACGGTATTGAGAGCGATGTTCATGTTACAAAGGACGGAAAGTTTGTAATATTTCACGATGATACAGTCAAGCGACTGACAGGGATAGATATGCCGGTTATTGAAGAATGTACGTTTGAGGAATTAAGGAATCTTACACTGAATAATGTCTGGTATAAATTTGAAGTGGGAGAGGGTATTCCGGACAGAAAAGATCTGATAATGCCGACTATTAAAGAATATATTGCCATATGTAACAAATACGGTAAAAAGAGCATTCTTGAAATAAAGAACCTTTTCACCGAAAAAGATATAAAAAATCTGATAAAAGAGATAGAAGAGCTCGGATGCCTTGATAACGTGGTGTTTATATCATTTGAGGTGGAAAATCTTAAAATGCTCAGAAAGCTTTTACCTGACCAGCCGTTGCAGTATCTTTTGGTAGATTACACTGATGAGGCGGGTGCGGATATGGACAAATATAATTTTGACCTGGATATATTATACCCAAGGCTTACAAAAGAACTTGTTGAGCTTATGCATTCAAAAAATCACATGGTAAATTGTTGGACGTGTGATGAAGGTGCGTCTGGAGAAGAGCTTGTTGCAATGGGGGTAGATTATATAACAACCAATATTTTAGAATGATTACAACGCTAATTCAGGGAGGTGTGGGAGTTCCCACTCTCATATCTCCTTTAATATATAAAAGGAGAAAACTATGAAATACGGTTTTTTTGACGACAACAACAGAGAATATGTAATAAACACACCGAGAACACCGCTTCCGTGGATAAACTACCTCGGAACAAACGGTTTTTTCTCTTTGATTTCAAATACGGCAGGTGGATATTGTTTTTATAAGGACGCAAAGCATCGCCGGATTTTAAGATACAGATACAATAACGTACCTGCAGACAATGGCGGAAGATATTTCTATATAAATAACGACGGCGATGTATGGACACCGTCATATATGCCGATGAAAAAGGAGCTTGATTTCTATGAGTGCCGCCACGGTATGGGATACACTTCGATAACAGGAGAAAGAAACGGGATAAAGGTAAATGAAACTTTCTTTGTGCCGGTAAATGATAACTGTGAAATTCACAGAGTCAAGCTTACAAATACATCGGAGTCAGCAAAGAATTTGAAGCTGTTTTCATTCGTGGAGTTCTGTTTGTGGAATGCACAGGATGACATGTTAAATTATCAACGTAATCTCAATACAGCAGAGGTTGAAATTGAAGGGGCAACCCTGTATCACAAGACGGAATACAGAGAAAGAAGAAATCATTATGCTTTCTATACCGTAAATACAGAAATTGACGGATTTGAAACAGACAGAGATACGTTCTTAGGTGCATTTAACGGCTTTGATACTCCTGATGCTGTAATTAAAGGAAGAACTAAAAATTCGGTTGCATCAGGCTGGTATCCGATTGCCTCACATATGATAAACGTAACGCTTGCAGCCGGTGAGGAAAAGGAATTTATCTTTGTGCTCGGCTATATCGAAAATGAGCAGGAAAAGAAATTTGAAAGTCTTAATGTAATAAACAAGGATAAGGCACATGAAATGATTGCAAGATACAATACTAAGGAAGCTTGTGACAAGGCATTTGCAGAGCTTAAGGAGTATTGGGACAAGCTCTTAAACGTATATACAATAAAATCAGATGATGAAAAGCTTGACAGAATGGTGAATATATGGAATCCATATCAGTGTATGGTAACCTTTAATATGTCAAGAAGTGCTTCATATTATGAAAGCGGCATCGGCAGAGGAATGGGATTCAGAGA
>JAZQHZ010000135.1:0-14475 GCA_045540855.1 Clostridia bacterium | reverse complement strand
GAAATTCCCTCTTGAAAATCTCCCTTGCTGACGCTCGCTCAAAAGAGTGCACCCTCCAAGCGAGATGGAACCATCTGCAGATTTTAATTAGTTCCTTTGTATTGGTGCAGTTTAAATTTGCAAACGTAACCCACAAATTGCAAGGTTTGAATTGCAAAAATTACGCGTCAGCATAATTGTGAATTGTGAATCGTGAATTGTGAATTGGCGGAACGACAAACCCAAATTCATCACCAACAAAAAAGCTGCCTCAAAACGGTTTAACCGTTTTGAAACAGCCCTTTTTTAATTCAATTTTATTGCACTGGTGGGGCATTCATATGCCGCCATTTTCACATCCTCGCTGTGATTGTCGTCCACTTCGCTTTTTATTGCCTCGGATTTGTTGTCGCTGTTGAATCTGAACACCGATGGACACTGGTCCACGCATAATGCACAGCTTATACATTCGTTCTGATTTACTGAAACCTTCATTTTTTTATTCACCTCTTTGATTTTCTTATCAGTTTCCTGATATAAAGCTATTATTTCCATTTCTGATTGATTTTTATTCATACCTTGTCAAGACCTGATTTTATCTAAAATTTCACAAAATTTCAAAATATATTTTGTTAAAAACGAAGAAATGTTCGTTTAACGAACAAAATAGCGAACAAAACTATTGACAAATATATGTTCGTGTGTTATAATGTGCCCATAGTGAAGAGCGGGAAATAAACGGGCAAAGCGAAGCTTTCCGATAGCTTGTGGACGGAATGGAAAGCCAAATGAGTGTTCGTGGAAAAAGGAGAGTGTTATAAATAAGGAGGATAATTAATGGTTTACAGAAATGATGATCCTATTCTTATGTCAGTGAGAGACCGTTATCTTACAGAGGATTTCGAGGCTGACATTTATGATGAGGATATAAAGGAATGTCCGGTATGCGGTGCGATTTATGCAGAGAAGTTTTATCTGGACGAGGACTATGAGTGTGTAGGATGCGATATGTGCATCCGTGAGGTGGGTGAGCTCTATTAATAAGGGGACACCAAATGAAGGGACACGAAACGTCAGCGAAGAGGACGTTATAGAATTTTATGCAAAGCTTTTCAATGAGAATACGAAGGATTCTGTGAAAGCGGCGGAGTTTTTTACCAAGTATTACAATATGCTTGATAAGGAAGGCGATAATTCGGGAACGGTTGTAATTGTGGACGATATCGGGAGCGTGAAGGATGAGTAATATTCATTTATCGCAGTTGATTGCACCGTCATTTTATGAAACACACAGGCTGATTGACAAGGGAGCGTATACCCATTGGTGGTTCAGCGGCGGAAGAGGAAGCACGAAATCGAGCTTTATCAGCCTTGAAATTGTGCTTGGGATTATGAAAAATCCCGATACCAATGCGGTGGCAATAAGAAAGGTCGGAGTCTGTATAAAGGACAGTATTTTTGAACAGCTCAGATGGGCGATTGAACGGCTTGGAGTGGCACATCTGTGGCAGGTGAGGCTCAGTCCGTTTGAGCTTATTTACAAGGGCGGACAGAGGATAATTTTCCGCGGCGCGGACGATGCCAACAAGCTTAAATCCATAAAGGCGGCGAAGGGATATATCCGCTATATATGGTATGAGGAGCTTGCGGAATTTGACGGGATGGAGGAGATACGCTCCATCAATCAGTCGCTTATGCGTGGCGGTGAGAAGTTTGATGTGTTTTATTCTTACAATCCACCGATTAATATTCAGAGCTGGGTTAATCTTGAGGCGAAGCTTTTGCGTGATGACAGATATTACCATCACGGAACATATCTTGATGTGCCGCCGGCGTGGCTTGGTGAGCAGTTCATTTTAGAGGCAGGACATCTCAAAAAAACACATCCGAGATTATATGAGCACGAGTATCTGGGAAAGGCAGTCGGTACGGGCGGCGAGGTGTTTGAAAATCTGAAGCTCAGAGCAATTTCCGATGAGGAAAAGGCACAGTTTGACTCTATCAGGCGAGGAGTGGATTTCGGATATGCGGCAGACCCGTTCGTGTATGTATTGTGCAATTACGATGCTACGAGGAAGCGGCTCTTTATTTTCGGAGAGGTGTATAAGCGGGGCGTGTCGAACAGGAGTGCGTACCGGCTTATACAGGAGCTTGGCGAGTACAGGACGGGAATTATCTGCGACAGTGCCGAGCCTAAGAGTATTAATGAACTGAGAGGTTATGGATTGAATGCTGTGGGTGCGAAGAAGGGACCTGACAGTATTGAATACGGTATCAAATTCTTGCAGAGTCTTACGGAGATTGTGATTGACCCGCAACGATGCCCCGAAACGGCACGTGAATTTTCCAATTACGCCCTGGAGCGGGACAGGGACGGGAAATTCCGTGACGGGTATCCTGACAGGGATAACCATTCGATTGATGCGGTGAGATATGCACTTGAATATGATTCCTCGGTGAGAGGCGCAAGAGTTATTGAACGGAAATTTTTTAATTAAAGGAGGTTGTAAATTGGTAATTGATGAGGAGGAGTTAAGAGACGGAATAACTCCGAAATTAATTGCGAAGCTGATTGACAGACATTGCAGGGGACACGAAAGGATTGTGCGGCTCAAGGAGTATTATTGCGGTAAGCAGGATATTTTAAGACGTACACGAAAGAGCGGAACGAGTGTCAATAATCGCATTGTGTGCAATCACGCAAAGTATATTGTAGATATCATACAGAGCTATCTTGTGGGTAATCCTGTGATTTACACCGCAAAGGACGGATATGATATTGAGGCGGTTAAAAACAGCTATCTTATGCAGGATATTGCGGCGGTTGATGCAGAGATAGAAAAGGAAATGAGCATTACCGGAAGAAGCTATGAGCTGGTGTATGCAGACGGTGAGGCTATGCCTAAGAGTGCAGTTCTGGGGACAGGAAACACATTCGTTGTATACGAGTGCGGAGTGCACGAAAAGCCGTTGTTCGGTGTGCATTATTTCAAGCGGTACAGTATTGACGGAAGCTGTATGGGTGTATGTGCGATTGTGGCAGACGGGGACACGATAAGCACATATGAAAATGATACGGACAGCTTTTTCAATATGGAATTGAAAAGCCGTGAAAAGCATTATTTCGGGCAGATTCCGATAATTGAGTATCGCAATAACGAGGAGTGCCAGGGCGATTTTGAGCAGCTTATCCCGTTGATTGACGCTTATAATCTGCTTGAGAGTGACAGAGTTAATGACAAGGAGCAGTTTGTGGATGCGTTTCTGTTCCTTACGGGAATTGACATTGATTCGGAGCAGGCACAGAAGCTCAGGGAAGAGCGTATACTTATGGGCTATGACGGTGCGACGGCACAGTATCTGTCTAAGGTGATGAGTGAGGCGGATATTGAGGTGCTGCGTAACAGCTTGAGAGAGGATATCCACCGCTTTGCGATGGTGCCGGATTTATCGGACGAGTGCTTTGGCTCGAATTTGTCGGGTGTTGCGATAAAGTACAAGCTGTTGGGCTTTGAGCAGCACGTCAGAAACAAGGAGAGATATTTCACGAAGGGCTTGCGTAAGAGATTTGAATTGTATTCGAATTTCCTTGCGATAAAGGGAAGTATGGAAGAGATTCCGGGATACCTTGTGAAGATTTCGTTCACGAGAAACTTACCAACGAACGAGCTTGAGGTGTCGCAGATGATAAACAATCTGCGTGGTGTGGTGAATACGGAGACGTTGGTTTCACAGCTGTCGTTTGTGGATGACCCGAAAAATGAGGCAATTGCATAGCAATTATATAATTGCAATTCGTAATTCGCAATGCGTAATGCGTAATTAATGGTGCTTGCAAATTTACATCAAATAAACAATGATATGCGTAGGGGCGATTCACGAATCGCCCGGGACAACCACCAATATTGGTAAACGGGCGAACACGGTTCGCCCCTACAATCATAAATTTAACCATCACGTTAAATTCAAATTTGAATTGTAAACAATTGCGCATCAGCATAATTGTGAATTGTGAATCGTGAATTTCTAAAACTATTATATTAAAATAAAAAACATAAAAAGGAGGTAGTCTATGAAAAAGGACGAGAAGGAGCTTAAGAAGGAACAGGTGGAGGACACTGCTTCGAAAGAGAAAAAGGGACATGAAAATCCTGAGGAGAAGGCGGACGAAAAGGGACACGAAAACCCTGAGCGTGATGCCTTTGATGAGGAGAAGAAGGCGTATCTGAGCGAAAAGCAGGAGTTTGAGGCTGCACGTGCTCTTGCCCAGGAGGATATGCCGGTGAGCTTTGCGAAGCTTCTTGCGGGAAGTGACAGCGAGGCGACAAAGGAAAATGTGGTGCTTTTCAAGAAGGAGTTTATGAAGGCACTGGAGAAGGCGTTGTCGGAGCGTCTTAAGGGAAACGTTCCCAGAACCGGCACAACTGATATGTATGAGAATGACCCGTTTCTTGCGGGCTTCGGGATGTAAAAGGGAGGAATTTTAAATGGCAATAAACTATGCAGGAAAATATTCTAATAAGATTGATGAAAGATTCGCACGTGAGTCTTTGACAAACTCGGTTTTAAACAGCGAGTATGATTTTGTAGGCGTGAAGAGTGTTACGGTGTATTCAGTGCCGACAGCACCGATGAACGACTATGTGAGAAGCGGTGACAAGCGTTACGGTACACCGTCAGAGCTTGAGAACAACGTTCAGGAGCTTGTGATGAGCAGAGACAGAAGCTTTACCTTTACAATTGACCGCGGTAACTTCAACGATACACAGATGGCAAACAGTGCAGGTCTTGCACTTCAGCGTCAGCTCCGTGAGGTGGTTATTCCGGAGATTGACAAGTACCGTCTTGGCGTGATGAAGGAGAATGCAGGCACAACCGTTACTGAAGCGATTGACAGTGCGTATGATGCGTTCCTTGATGCTACTACAACTTTTATTGACAACAATGTTTTACTTGAGAACTGCGTTGCGTTCGTTTCAAGCCACTTCTATAAGCTTATCAAGGAGGATTCGGGCTTTATCAGAAACGGCGACCTTTCACAGAAGATGCTTATGAAGGGACAGGTCGGCGAGGTTGACGGCGTTGCGTTGATTGTGGTGCCGGCTTCATATATGCCGGAGGGCGTTGAATTTATGCTTGTGAACAAGGAGGCAGTTACTGCTCCGGTGAAGCTCAGCGAGTACAAGATTCACGATAATCCGCCGGGTATCAACGGCTGGCTTGTTGAGGGCAGAGTGTATTACGATGCGTTCGTGCTTAACAACAAGAACAAGGGCATTTACGTACATACTGCTGCCTGATTGAGGTGATGTGTCTGTGAGAGATGAAATTATTTCACGTGCAGCACGTATAGCAGAGGTCGGCACGGACGATGAGCTTCTTATAATTTATTGCGAGGATGCAATAAATTACGTGAGGGCATTTTGCCATCTCAGGGAAATAACGGAGGAGCTGTGCGGCGTTACGGCACAGATTGCGGCTGCGGCGTTTGCCCACGGCTCTGATGCGATGTTATCTTCAATTACGGAGGGTGACAGACAGATTACATATGCAGTCACAAATGCGGCACAGGGCTTTGATGAGATGCTCAGGGCATTTGTAAATTGCAGATGTCGTGTCCCCTCGGAGGTGAGCAGTGATGTTTAAACGGTTTTATAATACAGCGGTTGATGTGTACGATGATTTAGGGGACACGAAATATGCGTCGGAAAGAAAGTGTGTGTATATTGGAAGTATCATGGCGGATATTCAGCCCTTCAGAATCGGTACAATTGACAGCCTGAAAAAGAGGGAGTTCGGATTTGCACCTGACAGTACAAAAAAGCTCTTTTGCGAGAAGAACGGAATTTTAAAGCAGGGAGCACTGCTTGATATTAACGGCAAGCATTACAGAGTGGCGTATGCAGAGGCACGTAATCTGGGAATGCTTGCGGTTATCAGGGAGGTAGTGGCATGATGGATTTTGAGGATGCAGCAATCAGAATCGGAGCGGAATATGTCGCAAAATGTGCAAGAAGGGTGAGCGAAAAGGCTAAGGAATATTGCACCGATAAAGAGATACGTGAGTCGGTTACATTCAGCAGTGACGGGCTTTGTGCACAGGTGAGTGCCACAGCTAAGAGTGCAATTTCACAGGAGCTTGGAAGCTTTAAAAAGGGTGCAGAGCCGTTTTTATCACGTGCCGCAGAAGTATTGAAGGAGGGGATAATTTGATTGATATAAATGCAGAGGTTTACAATATCCTTGAGGGAACCGGGTATGACATTGTTTTTCATTATCCTCAGCGACTGGGTGCATTGCCGGTGGTGAGCTTTTATACGGTGAGTGAGTCGGGCGAGATGAGTGCGGACAATGTTGAGATGTTCCGCTCGGGCGTTATAGGTGTTGATATTTATGCGAATGCTCCGGCTCAGTGCGGTGAGATTGCGGCTTCTGTCGGTGCGGCACTTGCAGATAACGGATGGGGACACATAATGTCTACCGACGTTCCGGAGGAGACGGACGGAGTTTTTCACAGAGCGATGAGGTACACGAAATCGTTCTTTGTACAGTAATATTTAAGCCGCAATTGCGGCGGAAGAGGAGGAAAATATGAGTAAAAGACCTTTACCCACAATAGGTGTGGATAAATATACTTTTTTTGAGCTTATTTCAGACACCGCAGAGGGTGTTGCTTACGGTGCGGCAGTTGCACTGCCGGGTACCGTTCAGATTTCTGCGACGGATAACGGTGCGGCAGACGCCTTTGACGCAGATAACGGAATTTATGAGGTGGAAACCTATATTGAAAAGATGGGACACGAAATTGAAAACGCAGATATTACTCCGGAGGTTGACGCAATGTGGCGTGGGCTTGAGAGAATGAACGGTGCGGTGGTTGTAGGTAAAACTATGGGGACACGATATTTCGGAGTTGCATGGAGAATTTTAAAGACTGACGGAACATACAGATATGTCAAGTATTTTAAGGGCTCTTACAGCTTTGCATCGAATGTGGGCGGTAAGACAAGACCGTCTGACGGTGCGGCAAACAAGCAGACTGCCAAGGCTACTTATACCGCAGTGCAGAGAGAATATGACGACGGAATCTATATGTATATCGACCAGTGCGACGTGGAGCTTGATGGCGAATACGCTGACCTTGCGGAGTTTGAGGCGGCGTGGTTTGGTGATATGGCAACACTTACGGGTGATGAAAAAATTGTGACTAACGCATAATCGGAGGTAGTATGCAGCATACATTATCATTTACAAAAGGGGACACGAAATACATTTCAAAGCCGTTTGACTTTGAGGCGATGTGTCTTATAAACGATGCACATAATGACGATAAAAAGCACGGGCCCTTAAATATCTGCCGTGATGCGGTGGATTATATGTTTGAGGGAACAAATGCGGACCAGAGCGTGATTGATTCGCTTGATGTGTCTGTGCGTTCGGGGCTTTGTATAAAGCTTTGGGAGTTTTACATTGAGGCGGTGACCTCAAAAAACGAATAGTCCCCTGTGAGGAGCGGAGCAAGCCGCTCCGCTCTCTTTATGGGGCGTTTTTTAAGAGTTCGGGAATTCTGCCCGGACAGCTTTCAAGGGAAAGTCCGTTTGTGCTGTTTAAGATGCTTGATTCGCTTGAGGGCGAGGAGGAGACAGTGGAAATGGACGATTATCAGAGGATGTTTTACGGATTATAGGAAGGAGGGATAGCTTGGATATTGCAGGACTTACGGTGAAAATTGACGGTGACGTATCGGGGCTTCTGAGCGAGGTGGAAAGGGCGAAGGCGGCAGCGGCGGTGCTTGAGAAGAATTACAGCTACGCATTTGCGAGGATAAAAAATGACCTTTACAAATCACAGCGCGAGAGGATTGAACGATATGTGAACACCTATGATTTGTCGGGTGCACAGGAAAAGGCGGCATGGGATAATATGCGCTCAAGATTTGGCAATGATGCCTATGCACTTGCCGAGATAAACGAAAAGGCTGCCGAGGCGACAAGGCGGATGTGGGAAGAGGAAAGTGAGGCTCACAAATTTGCACTTGAAATGGGCTACACAAGCGAGGAGGAATATTATTCCTGGCTGGCACAGTACAGGGACACGAATTTTGCAAAGTGGACGAAGCAGTATAACGAGGCGACGCTTGAATTGAAGAAGTATTCCGATTCGTTTTATGACACTGCCTTAAAGCAGCTTGACGGCTATGAGGACGAGTTTGACAAGTGGATTAGCCATTCGATAAAAATGGGTGAGCTTAACGCCGATGAGCAGGCGGAGGCATACGGAAGGTTCGCGGAAAATTACAACGCACTTGTTTCGCAGATAGTTGCAACGACACAGCTTGGTGCGGAGGAAGTGAATGCACTGTGGAGTAAGGCATATGAGATACGGCATGAGAGCGAGGAGAAAATCCACTCGATAGTCGGCGGTGAGTACGAGAGATGGCTTGGCGATATGCAGGGCTGGATTGATTTACGTGCTACCTACGGTGACTGGGAAAGCTATGGCGACAGCCTTTCGCAGACCTATGCACGTGCGATTGAGCGTGTGAAGGAATTTTACGAGGCGGGAACTATATCGTGGCAGGAATGCGAGGATAAGAAGCTTGAATATTCGCTTGCGATGTACAGGGCGGCGGGCGATGAATATGATGCTGTGCTTGATGGGCAGGCTGCAAAAATCAGTGCACTGCGTGACGAATTTGCAAGAGAGGAAGAGGAGCTTCGCACCTCGTGGGAGGTCAGTGACAGAAAGGAAGAGCTTGACGAGGTGAACGCACTGCTTGCGATATACAAAAATGCTTCCACGGAAAAGGGAAAGGCGAGGTATAAGAGCCTGCTTGACACTAAGGAGAAGCTTGTGCGTGAGCAGCAGCTTTATAATCTTGAGGTGAGAAACAATCAGGCTTTAGAAGAGCTTGAAAAGGAATATAAAATGATGGAAGCAAGGAAGAGTGCCCTGCTTTCACAGCTTCGCTATACGGGCGGTGATATATCGGCAACGAGCAGTGATATACGTGATATTGCAAGGGCGATTGGTGTGGATTATGTGAACTCGGCACAGTCGACACTTGAGGCACTTTCGGGCATTGCGGATATTCTGACAGGCATTTCGAAGCGTATGCGAAGCACTAACACGTATAACGATAACAAGACCGTAAATATTGCCGGAGGTATGAGCGAGAGTGCGGTGTCGAGGGTTATAAACGGTACAGTTGTCAGTGGACTTGGCAGTGTTATATTTGGCGGATAAGGAGGCGGAAAATGAAAACAGGATTTACATATAAGGGTGTACATTCAAGTGAAATGGGCATAAGTGTGCGTTCAAAGTCACGTCCCGTTCTGCCGCAGCTTAGACAGTCGCTTATTACACTGCCTTCAACTGACGGCTCGCTTGATTATTCGTCAGCGAACGAGTACGGACGAGGCATGTATGAGGACAGAATTTTTAGTGTTTCGCTGTATATGAAGGCGGATAATATTTACGATTTGCAGTGCAGGGCTTCAAGGCTTGCGACGTGGCTTATGGGCAAGGGCGAGCTTATCTTTGACGATATGCCCGATACGGTGTGGAATGCGGCGGTGTATGACGAGATTGACTTTGTGCCGGAGAGCAGAGGCACGAAGGCGATTGTGACGGTTAATTTCCGTGCAGAGCCGTTCTCACACGCATTGTTTGATGTACGTGACGGAATTTATCTTGACAGCCCGATAGCGATAGGTGCGATGGTGCCGCTTGATTTTAATGCAGTGCTTGAAATGAGTGCGGACGGAAATTCAAACGCACTTGAGGTGTTCAACTACGGCAGTGCACCTGTGAGAGCGAAATTCATAATAGAGCCGTCAGGCGAGGCGGATACAACGGGTGTGATTTCACTTGGTGATTTGCTGATAAACTATTCGTTCACGTCAGCGGCGGGTGCGATTGAGGTGGATACGGAGAAATATACGGTGAAGCAGGGTGCAGTGGATGCATCGGGACGTGTTGAAGGCAGATTTTTTGAGCTGATGCCGGGTAGGAATACGGTGGTGTTTGGTGCAGGGAATGTGCAGGGATATACGGTGAAGGTGAGCTATAAGCCGAGGTTTGTTTATGGAGCGGATTGGGTGAATTGATTTTAATTCGTAATTCGCAATGCGTAATTATTTGATAAATTTGGGTTTGGCGGGGTGTTTAAATTTGTGATTGTAGGGGCTGGTGCCCTCATCAGCCCGCAAAATTATACCAAATTTGCCCATTGTTACGCCAACGGCGTAACAATGGCGGGACGATGAGGGCATCGTCCCCTACATTCCTGTTTACAAATTTATCCCGATAAACCCAAATTTGAAACGCAAACAATTCAGCGGCAGCATAATTGTGAATTGTGAATTATGAATTGTGAATTGAAATAAGGAGGTGATTTTATGCTCAGATTATATCAGGACGGAGTTGTGTCGGTGGAGACGTCATCGCCACGTCAGTTCTTTGGCGTATTGCATGAGGCGGTTCAGGTATGCGTTTCGCAGCAGATTAACGGCGATTATACACTGTCCTTTAAGTACCCGAAAAACGGTGCTTATGCAAGACACGCAAATTTCAGACCTAATTCTATCGTGGAATGTGATGGACAGCTTTTCAGGATTGTTAAGCTTTCGCGTTCTGATGAGCCGCTTATGGAGATAAGCTGTGAACACGTGTTTAATTACGATGCAAAAAGATTGCATTATCCCAATGTTGCTTCAACCGATGCGGGCGATTTCATCGGTGAGGATGCCTACGGTGTGCTTGAAGCACTTGATCTGGGTGAGTTTACGCTGATGAGCGAGGCGGAGCTTGCAAAGCTGGGTATGAGGCGGATAAGTGTTAATATTGATTTTGAAGGTATGGATAAAACCAATCTCTATGACGTTATACAAAAGATTATCGGCTGTGCCGGAATTGGTGAGATTTATGCGGATAATTACAGGATTGCAATTGTGGAGAGGATAGGAAGGGACACGAAAACTGTTATAAATACCGCATTGAATGCACAGCAGCTTTCGGTGGAGTATGATACGAGTGAGCTTGTTACAAGGCTTTATCCTTACGGAAAGGACAATCTTGAAATCACGAATGCTGCGGCTAACGAGGACGGAGAAATGTATATTTTAAGCACTAACTGGGGCAGGTACGGAATAATTGACGGATACCGCGATTATTCGGACTATGTTGACCCGGACCTGCTTATGGAGCGTGCATTGTGGGAATTTGACGAGGAAAATCCAAATCGGCTGGATGTGCCGTCAGTGAATATTTCAGGAAGTGTGGCGGATTTGACGAGGGTTGGCGAGAATGTTGAAAAGCTTGGGCTTGGTGACGGAGTAAAGGTCATAGACGGTGACGAGGAATTTGTTGAGCGTGTGATTTCAATTACACGTTATCCTCTTGAGAGTGTGGCGGATTCTGTGAGCATAGGCAGGGTGAAGAAGGATATGTTTTTCTACCTTAATCAGCTTGGGCTTCTTGCAAAGAGGTATAAGTCGATAAGCACCAATGACGGACGTGTTCAGGGTACGAAGGTGTCGGGCTTTACGGTCAGAAACGGAGAATTGTATTTTAACGGAAAAAAGATAGTTACAGAGGAGGGTTAAAATGGCATTGAAATTAGATGAGAGCTACAACGGCTCAACACTGTTGAGTGCGTGGTGGCAGAAGGTGAAGAGTAATTTTACGGCGGTGGTTAATGCGGTTAATGCAAATGAGGCGGCGATTGATAAAAATAAGGCGTTAATCGAAAGTGAAGCGGTCGCACGTGAGCAGGCGGACGAGAATTTAAGACAGACTGCGATTGATTTGGCAGGAGAGATTGAGTCGGAGAGTGCACAAATCAGAGAAGAAATCAGCACAAAGCAGGATGCGGTGTTCAACTATGACGGCTACTGCTCTGTGGCGGAAATTGCGGCGGATGTGTCATCATTCTATGGTTCGCTATGGGGCGAAAATAAGGAATTTGCCGGAATGGGCGAGGTGGCATTGCAGGTTTCACAGAATACAGCGGCATTGACTCAGAATGAAGAGGCACACGAAATGATGGTCACCGAGTATATGGCACTTGGTGACACTATCGAGGGCAAAAAGCAGGACAAGGCAGTTATCAACACCGACTTCACCGCAACGGCGGTGGAGCTTACGGCGTGCGATAATAACGAATATTATTATGGCGAGCTTGCTTCGCTTTCACTTACTTCCGAGGCACCTGCAAACGGCTTCGCTTCGTGGGTGGCGTTCACCTCGGGTGCAACCGCTACGGAAATGGACTATGCCGATTACATTGCGTGGTCGGGTGATGATGTGGCGGACGGTGTGTTTACACCTGCATCGGGCGTGAGATATAACATCGGTTTATGGTATGACGGGATAAAATTGAACGCAGTTGTGCGAGGTGTTGCGGTATGAGGATAAAGGATAAAATCCGCATGCTTTTGATGTCGGGTATGGCTAAGGGCTTTCTTAAGAAGGTCAGCGGATATGCGGTGGAGCTTGCGGAATGTATCGGGATAAAGAGCGTTACGGTGACTACTGAGGGTGCAATAGGTGAAACGCTGAATCTGGCGGATATGAAGGATTACAGGGCGAGCAGTGATAAAACACTGTCTGTATGCACCCTTGACGGAGTGAAGCTCATACTTGACGGTACGGTTGAAACAGGCGGCGGCAGAAACGGATACCTGTCGAAGCCGATAACACTTGAAGCAGGCAAGGCATACACGCTTGCGTGGTATTACGTGTCGGGCACATGTTCAGGAACAGTGCCTAAACTGTGTATGAGCAAGACGGCGACGGCCGGATATTACGGCGAGGCGGCAATGTATAACCGTGATTATTGCTATTCGTTTACAGCGAGTGCTGATACAGAAATACAGATAGGTATAAACCATATTGCAGGTGCGGTGTACAGCAATTATTGCGGATATGCGGCACTGTATGAGGGTAGCTATACAAATAATACCCTGCCGGAGTATGAGCCGGGCGGATGTCATCAGGCGGATATTTATTTTGACGGGCAGGTGTTCCCGGTGTATATGCCGATTGAGGTCGGAAGCGGTGAAACGGTGACGGTGGATTTTGAGAAAAGAACAGTCGTTTCATCGACCGGGCTTGATGCATCTGACAGGCAGGTATGGGACAAGGTGCCGCAGTGCAGTGGTACGGTTGAGGTGAGTGCGGAGTCGACTGTGGATGAGGCGGTGGACGTGACGTATTACAGTGCGGTGAGATAGGAGAAAAGAGGTGTGATGTGGAGAAATTATTTAATTCAATCAGCATTGCCGCAGGAATAATCGGCGGAGTGCTTTCATATACTTTTGGTGTGTTTGATGTTGTTATGGTTACGTTGCTTGTGCTTATGGGTGTGGACTATGCAACGGGCATCATCAAGGCGATATATAATAAGGAGCTTTCGTCATACATAGGCTGGAGAGGGCTTCTGAAAAAGGTGATGACGCTGTGCGTGGTGGCGTTATCGAACACAATAGAGCATTTGCTTGGCGGCGGTGTGGCAATTCGTGATATTGTGATTATGTTCTATGCGGCGAATGAGGGGCTTTCTATTATAGAAAATGCGGCGGCGGTGATTACGGTTATTCCCGAGCCGCTTAAGGAAGTGCTGATGCAATTGAGAGAGGATAGGGAAAATGACAATAATTGAAACTGACTGGAAATGGAGAAGCGTGCTGTCAACAAGGAGTGCAACGGATTACATTGCACTCCATCATGCGGCGGCAGTTAATTGCAGTGCGGCTCAGGTGGATAGCTGGCACAAGGAAAACGGCTGGGCAGGGATAGGGTATCATTTCTTTATAAGAAAGAACGGTGAAATTTATCGCGGCAGACCGATTGATAAAATGGGAGCCCACGTAGAGGGCAAGAATAACCGTTCAATCGGAGTGTGTGTCGAAGGTGATTATGATATTGAGCCGAAGATGCCCGAAAGGCAGAAGCAGGCATTGAAGGAGCTGCTTAGTTTTTTAAAGGGAAAGTATCCGTCGGCACAGCTTGTGGGGCACGGTGAAATTGGTGCAAGTGACTGTCCCGGCAGGTATTATCCGCTTGCGGAAATGAAGAGCTATTATATGGAGGTCGATGCGATGAATGAGGAATTGGCAAAGAGAATTGACGAGCTTGAGAAGAGGATATATGAGCTTGAAAATCCGATGATTTATAATTATATTGACGAAAATATGCCGCAATGGGCACGTGAAGGCGTGCAGTGGTGCGTGGATAACGGGATAATCGAAGGAACAGGTGACGGGCTTGGGCTGGATGATAAAGATCTGAAGGTTTGTACGATGCTTATGCGAAACGATTACAACAATTTGTAATTCGCAATGCGTAATTATTTGATAAATTTGGGTTTATCGGGATAAATTTGTAAACAGGAATGTAGGGGACGATGCCCTCATCGTCCCGTCATTGTTACGCCGTTGGCGTAACAATGGGCAAATTTGGTATAATTTTGCGGGCTGATGAGGGCATCAGCCC
>JAZQHZ010000134.1:0-2379 GCA_045540855.1 Clostridia bacterium | reverse complement strand
CTCTCTTGCGGTTGACTGGGTACATAACACCGAGAACAAGGACGATGTGAACAGCGTATGGGGTGCAATGAACCATAATATGAGCTGTGTGGATATCGACTTTGATGGCAAGGATGAAATCATTTCAGGCCCGATGGCTCTTGACGATGACGGCAGTGAGATGTATGCCGTAAAATCAGAGGATGCAAACGGCAATTTAGTTAAATATGCTCACGGCGACGCCTTCGACGTTGCGAAGATGGATCCGGACTATAACGGATACCTCGTATGGGCTTGCCATGAGACGGCGGCAATTCCGGGCAATATCGAAATTCACGATGCGTACACCGGTGAGGTACTCTGGGGCGACAGCAAGAACAAGGATACAGGCAGAAGCCGTGCGGCAGACATTACCGCATCAAACAAGGGCTTCGAAATGTGGGGCTCAACGGGTACAACTCCGTCAGGCGTGTACGGCGAGAAGCTTGCATCAAGCTATAACGTTTTCCGCTATCGCTTACCGGGCGGCGAATTTGAAAAGGACGAAACAGGTGCAGATTTACGCACCACACTTCCGATGAATTTCAAGCTCTACTGGGACGGCGATTTACTTAGCGAATTCCTTGACGGAACAAGAATTTCAAAGTATAACGACGGCAACGGCGATCCGTTTGTAGATGTAATTTTAGATGCTGCCGACTGTGCATCAAACAGCGGTACAAAGGCAGTTCCCTGCGTTTGTGCAGACCTGTTCGGCGACTGGCGTGAAGAGGTTGTATGGAAGAATAAGGAAGAGACAGAGCTCAGAATTTATTCAACAAACATCCCGACAAGCTATACCCTGCCGACACTTATGCACGACCCGTACTATCGCTCACAGATTGCAACGCAGAGCAATCACTACAATCAGCCTGCAAACGTAAGCTTCTACCTGGGTGCTGAGACAACTCAGATTCCTGTTCCTGAAATCTATGTTATGGACAACGGCACAAGGGTTACGAATCCGGACTTAGGCAATACACACAAGACCTACACTATCAGCAAGGACGACCCATATTCACAGCTTGAGCTTTTAATCGGCTCACCGAATGCGTACCTTGACCGCGATATGGTAAAGATTGATGCAAACGATGCGACAGTGGTTCCTGTTATCGTGAACGACAGAACTCTCGTTCCGGTAAGATTTATTGCGGAGAGCTTTGGACTGACTGCTGATTATGATAATGCAACAAGAGTAGTTACATTAAAGAACGACCGCTATGATATAAGCCTCACGATCGGTCAGACCACATACACCGTAAACGGCGTAAATGCAGAGCTTGACGTTCCGGCGGAGATTATGAGCGACCGCACAATGATTCCGCTGCGTGCAATGGCAGAGGCAATCGGCAAGCAGGTATATTACGAAAGCGGATATATCTACATCGGCACACAGCCGTTTGCATTAAAGGATGTTAACGAGGTGAAGAGTCAGCTCGAATCAGGCGTTGCACCTGTTGTGACACCTGCTCCGACTCCCGAGCCGACACCCGAACCGACTGCAACTCCCGATCCTCTTGCAACGATGCAATACACCGAGGAGAAGGATAAAGACGGCAAGGTCTGGAAGATTTACTATAACGAGGACTATGAAGGCTACGAGTTAGGCGATGCGGCAGGCTGGGCAGGCACAAAGCCCGCTCCGCTTGATAATATCGGCGTAAGTGCCGCAGGCGGCTCAAAGGTTATGACGATCGGCGGCTCATCAAAGGGCAACCGTAATGCAATTTACCGTTTAGCGGCACCTGTAAGCGGCAAGGTGAAGATTGAATTTGACTACAATCCGGGCGAATGCACCGGCGGCACATCCTACGGCGAGCTTCGTTTTGCGGACTCAAATAACAAGGTATTCCTTGCATTCAAGAGTGCAAAGGGCACTGAAATGCAGTACGGAAACGGCGGAGCAATCTCAAACGGAGCACTTGAGGCAAACTGGCAGAACGTAGGTGCAGGAGTGACTGCGGCAGACGGCTATCACGTAGCAATAGTAGCAGACTTCAATGCCAAAACAGCCGATTTCACAATCACACGCGGCAGCTCGAAATACACAAAGCAGATTACATTCACAGACCCTGAAAACTTCGGTGCAATCGAGGCACTCGCAGTAAGACAGGAAAAGAATTTCGACTGGACTATGTCGATTGATAATTTAGTGATTGGTATGGAATAATAGTTAAGGGCGAGTGCATTTGTACTCGCCCTTAAGACCGTCGACAAATTGGTCAGACCACGCATAATGAAATAAGAAAAATATATAATTAGAAATTTATTTTCTTTTGAAAACGACGGGCGTCCCATCGAGGAACGCCCGTCGTTATGCGTTTTTTACGAAAAGAAAGGCTAACGTACCACCGTACGCCT
>JAZQHZ010000133.1:0-3337 GCA_045540855.1 Clostridia bacterium | reverse complement strand
TTACGAAAAGAAACTCTAACGTACTAACTCAGCACATTCGGCTACGCCGAAGTCAGCCTTACGGCTGCCCGCCCTTCTTGGCGGTGCGTGTACACCTACGAGTTCCTTTTCGCAAAATCTGCCCTAATTTCTCGCAGTCTGCTTTCTTGTAGAAAAAACATAAAATGCCTTAGAAATTACAATATATCTATTGACATACAGTGCAAATAAGTTGTATAATTTAACTGATAAATTGTCTTTTGGCAAAGGGGAGAGAAATATGAAAAAAAGACGGATTTTATCTGCTGCTACGGCACTGACGTTGCTTTTTGGCAACACAGGTGCAGTGATGGCACAGCAGACGAGATATACCAGGGTTATGGAATATCTTGACAGAGGACTTATGGCTATACCTAAGACGTATACCAAAGACGGAAGTACCGGAATGTATCTTAGCTGGCGTATGCTTGGAACGGACTATCCGGCATCAACAACGTTTGACATTTATAAGGACGGCGTGATGATTGCTGAGAATTATGACGGAACAAATTACGTTGACACAGCAAATGCAAACGGTAGTGATACGAATGCGGTGTATTATGTGGTAAAGCACGGAGAAAGCATTACTGCCAATGACGTTGAAGCGAACACTGTAATTGTGAACGGCGAAAAGGTTAAGCTGACGATGGGAAGCGGCTATGAAAACAGCTCATACAGCAATCCTAACAGCTACGGATATTTTGATATTCCATTAACTGTTCCGGCGGCTGTCAGCGATGAGGTGGCAGGTGATTACACTTATTCGGCAAATGACTGCTCGGTCGGTGACGTGGACAATGACGGACAGTATGAAATAATTGTAAAGTGGAGCCCGAGCGATGCAGTTGATAACACTGCTGAGGAATATACAGGAAAGGTACTTTTCTCGTGCTATGAGCTTGACGGCACAATGCTGTGGGACAATAATATTGACCTTGGCTACAATATAAGAGCAGGTGCACATTATACACAATTTATTGTATACGACCTTGACGGCGACGGATACAGCGAAATCGTGATGAAGACGGCACCGGGCTCTAAGGACGGAAAAGGAGAGTATGTAAGCAAGGTTGGTAATACTGCAGAAATCCGTAATGCAGATAACAGTAAAGACTACCGTGACAGCAACGGACGAATCCTGACGGGACCTGAATATCTTACAGTATTTTCCGGACAGACAGGTGAAGCTTTGCAGACGATAAGATATACTCCGTATTATTCAGAATCGGAATGGGGCGATGACTACGGAAACAGAGGAGACCGTTTCCTTGCAGCTGTGGGATACTTCGGAAATGAGGATGCAAGCGGTAATCTTTTGCCGAGTGTTGTTATGACAAGAGGCTATTATGCACAGGCGTATGCTGTTGCATATGACTGGGACGGTGAAAATCTTACTCAGAGATTTTATCATGACGGCAGTGAAAACAATGAATCGACCATATACGGACAGGGCAACCATAACCTGAGTGTTACTGATGCAGACAATGATGGCTATGATGAGATTGTGTTCGGTTCGGCGGTGCTGGATAATGACGGCACTGTGCTGGCAAATACCCGCCTTGGTCACGGTGATGCGATGCACGTGAATGACTTTAATAATGACGGTACGATTGAGGTGTTCCAGGTTCACGAGGGTAGAGTAGGAGACTATGGCGGCGATTTCTGGATTCCTGCAACCGGAGAGCATATATTCGGTATGTATTCAACAGATGATGTCGGCAAGGGAGCAATGGCTAATATTGATGACGGATATGCGGCAAAAAATCCGGGTGCGCTTGCGCTTGCTTTTACGACCTCTCATGCCAATGCCTATGCTGCCGATGGTACAGAATTAAATTCAAGACCGACTTCGACATCAAGGTATATGATAAATTCATTTGTATATTGGGACGGTGAGCTTGACAGAGAGCTTCTTGACGATAATATCCTGGCATCGTATAATGCTGAGACAGGAGGAACACCGCGTTTCTATTTCTCAAACAGCGGTTCTATGCCGATAGGAACGAATAATTCAACAAAATACAATATGTGCCTTACAGCCGATATTTCAGGCGACTGGCGAGAAGAAATTATTTCACGTTGCTCAGAAACAGGTGAGGATACATTGAGAGTATATGTTTCAACTCTTGAAACAGACTACAAGCTTACAACTCTTATGCACGATTCTCAGTACAGAAGCGGAGTGGCAACGGAAAATGTGGGATATAATCAGCCGCCGCATACAAGCTATTATATAGGCTCTGCCGCATTGGCAGAGGGCAAGAATTACCTTGCACCGGCGTATGCGTATACAGATATGACGACACCGAGGGTGATCTCAGCTGAGCCGGTGGAAACACCTGAGCCGATTTATCACTTTGATTTCGGTGGCGGGGAAGTGCAGACAGGATATACGCAGGTTATATCTACCACCGGGTATTCAAAGGCGACGGGATATGGCTTTGTAGATGTTTCAAACGGAGCACAGTATAATATGACAAGAAGCCCGTCAGCTGACACGATTCCTGACGGATATACAAATCTTTATTCAGATCAGGTTGAAGGCAATAAAACGGATTCGGAATTCAAGGCGAATATTCCCAACGGCAAATATAAGATAACAATACATTACGGAAGCTGGAGCACAAATTTCGGAACGAAATACACCATTGAGGGTGAAAGCTCGGGTAATCTGCAAACAACCGATGCATCAACGTATGAAACAGTTGTTACAGTAACAGACGGAATGCTTAACATTATTATTTCAAAGGGCTCAAAGGCATACGGCGGCTATATCAGCGGACTTGACATTGAGCCGATTGTTGAAGCAAAAAAGATTGTTGCAGATAATATTGCAACGGCAAATGTAAACGAAGATGCGGTAGGATACTATGTAGAAAATATGCAGATTTCAGATACTGCCGTAGAATATAAGTGGGTTGTGACGATGTCGGATAATGCACGCTTTGTGAAAAAGACGAGCCTGCCGACACTTTCGGGCGAAGGTAGTGTAAGCTTTGGTATGATTATCTATGGCATACTTGAAAGCGGAGACATTGAGTATACAACCGACGATATTTATATGGTGACGGTAGAGTAGGGAGGAGAACGAAATGAAAAGAAAATTTGCAAATCCTGAAATAGAAATCAGTGTATTTGAATTTGAGGTTGTAACCGCATTAAGTGCACTTATTGACGGTGTAAAGCTTACTGAAGAAAAGCTCAACGAAATAGAAATCACAAAAACAGAGGTTATAAGCCTTGGTGAGTTTAGTGCAGAATAAATTTAAGAGGAGAGCGAAAGCTCTCCTCTTCAGCTTGTAGACAAACCTGTCTACAA
>JAZQHZ010000132.1:0-13226 GCA_045540855.1 Clostridia bacterium | reverse complement strand
TTCTTTTGCTATCTTTTCTTTTGCTGTTGAAAGAAAAGATAGTAGGGGTACCACAAAACAAACAATTTAAGCTAAATAAGCAGGGGACAACGTCCCCAAGCACCAAATTAACAACATCCCTATAAACCCCAAATTTAAAATCACACAATTATGAAACAAAAATGTTTCACGTGAAACATTTTTATTTCCTTTTAATTTTCCAGTTCCTGCTTACCTTCGTTTCAGCCGTTTCATTCTGTGTTCTTAAAAATCCCGGTCTGTTTTCCTTCTTCCATATCGGATTTTCAAAAATTGCGTTTTTCATATTCTTTTTGCCTGTCTTAGGCATCGGTGCAAGGAACGGCACTCCGAAGCTTGTCTGCGATGCAAGCAGCAGTGCATACAGGAAAATTCCTATCGCAATTCCGTATAAGCCCAAAAATGCACCTAAAATTATAAATCCGAGCCGCAAAACTCTCGATGTCCAGCTCAACGAATAATCAGGAGTTGCAAATGAGCCAATTCCCGTTATCGCAATTACTATTATCATCAGCGGGCTTACTATCTTTGCACTTACTGCCGATTGCCCCAAAATCAAGCCGCCGACAATTCCTAATGTTGAGCCAATCGGACTTGGCATTCGTATTCCTGCCTCTCGTATCAGCTCAAAGGAAATATCCATTAACAACAGCTCAATTATACTCGGAAACGGCACATTTTCCCTTGCCGCACTTATTGAATACAATAAATACGTCGGGATAATTTCGTGATGGAATAATGTAACTGCAAGATAAATTCCCGGCAAAAGGATTGATAAAAACAGTGCAATTATCCTTATTATTCGTGACATATTCGCATACGGAAGCCGCAGATAGTCATCCGATGCGGCGTGAAGCATTTCAAACGCAGTTGTCGGGAAAATCAGTGCGTGAGGCGATCCGTTCAGTTGCAGAACTACCTTTCCTTCGCTCAACGCCCTTGCCACCCTGTCCGGTCGCTCCGTATACATTATCTGCGAGGTCATTATAAAAGTGCTTTCCTCAAGCATCAGCCCGACCTCTTCAATTGCTACTATATAATCAATATCAATGCTGTTTATCCTTCGCCGCACCTCACTTACGAGGCTCGGATTTGCAATGTCGTTTATATAAAGAAGAACTCCTCTTGTTTTACTCTGAACTCCGATTTTCACACCCTCGGCAATCAGCTTTTCGGTTTTTATAATCTTACGCACAAGTGCGGTGTTGTTTCTGAGCATTTCCGCAAATGCTTCCTGCGGACCGTAAATTGACTGCTCATTTTCCGGCTTGTTTATCGAACGTGTTCCCCATTTTCGCACATCGCAGACAATTCCCTGCTTAAATCCGTCAACAATCACCGCACATCCGCCAAAATTCACCTCTTCAAACACCTTGTCATAGCTGTCTGTCAGTGTAGCCTGGGCGTGACTAATGAAGTAGTCAGCAATTGCACTGTCCGTTTCATAAATATTTTTCCCTTTATAATACGGCAGCTGAAGCATTGCTTTCACAATGCCCTCATCAACTACCGCCGTATCAACCATACCTTCAATGAAAACAACCAACGCACGGCGGTCATTTTTCATTTTAAATTCACGTACAACAACGTCGTTGTTAAGCGGCACACTGAAGCGGTTTTTCACATATGCACTATCCTTGTCGTAATCGCCGTAAATAAGGGTGTCCTTTTGCGGTGCTTTGATATTACGCACATCATAAAGTGCATCTGATTTGTTTTCACTTAATTTAAATCCGTCATAGGACGGCGGAGTAAAGCTTATAAGCTTTCTTAAAATATCCATATTTATCACCGTCCTTATTTTTATCATAATCGGAAATTTTATACTTACATATTGACTTTTTTATTTATTAGTGCTATACTTATAATTACAATTGATACGGGGAGCTATTTTGCTGAGAGGAGATTTTATCTCGACCCATTGACCGTCCCGGTAATGCGGAGCGGAAATGAGAGTGCTTTTTTGCGTACATTCCCCGACAGGAATGTACGCATTTTTAGCTTTTTTTCAGGAAAATACCTCTTATATATCATTTGACTACTGTAATAGTCAGGATTAAGGAGGAATATTTATGAATTACACAACACAAATAGATGCCGCAAAAAAGGGCATAATTACAAAAGAAATGGAAATTGTTGCCGAAAAAGAAGGCATTGCTGCAGAAGTCATACGTGAACGTGTGGCAAGAGGCACAGTTGCAATTCCGTGCAATAAAAATCACAAATGTATCAGCCCGGAGGGTGTCGGCGAAGGCTTGAGGACTAAAATCAACGTAAATTTAGGAATTTCCAAGGATTGCAACGATTACAGCCTTGAAATGGAAAAGGTTAAAATGGCGGTTAAAATGAAGGCTGAGGCGATAATGGATCTGAGCTGTTACGGAAAAACGCACGAATTCAGGCAAAGGCTTATTGATACGTGCCCTGCAATGATAGGTACGGTGCCTATGTATGATGCGGTGGGGTATCTTGATAAGGAGCTTCACGAGATAACGGCACGTGAATTTCTGGACGTGATTGAGGCTCACGCGCGTGAGGGCGTGGATTTTATGACAATTCACGCCGGAATTAACCGACGGGTTGCATCAATTTTTAAAGAAAGTAACCGACTTACAAACATCGTTTCACGAGGTGGCTCGCTTATATATGCGTGGATGGAAATGACGGGAAACGAAAACCCGTGGTATGAATATTATGACGAAGTTCTTGATATAATGGCAAAATATGATGTGACTATCAGCTTAGGCGATGCCTGCCGACCGGGAAGTACGCACGATTCAACGGATTCCGCACAGCTTGCCGAGCTTATTGAGCTTGGAATACTTACAAAGCGTGCGTGGGAAAAGAACGTGCAGGTAATGATAGAAGGTCCGGGACATATGGCAATTGACGAGATTGCGGCGAATATGAAGATAGAAAAAAGGCTGTGCCATAACGCACCGTTCTATGTTTTAGGGCCGTTAGTTACGGACATTGCACCGGGCTATGACCATATAACCTCGGCAATAGGCGGAGCGATTGCCGCTGCAAGCGGTGCGGATTTTCTGTGCTATGTAACGCCGGCGGAGCATCTGCGTTTACCAGATAGTAATGATGTTAAGGAAGGAATTGTGGCAGCGAAGATAGCAGCCCACGCAGGAGATATTGCCAAGGGAATAAAGGGTGCAAGAGAAATTGATAACAAAATGAGCGATGCACGCAGGCGTGTCTGCTGGGACGAGATGTTTGAATACGCAATCGAGCCGGAAAAACCGATGAGATACTATAACGAGCTGCCGCCGCAGGAAAAGCACACCTGCTCAATGTGCGGTAAAATGTGTGCGATGAGAACGATGAATAATATTTTGAAGGGTGAAAAGGTGGAGTATACTTCTTAATTCACAATTAAAGGTAATTTTTTATCCTTCGGATAAAAAAATTAAGGAGATGTTTTTTTACATCTCCTTTTTCAGTGTAACGGTATCAATAATTTCGCCGTAGATTTTCACGCCGTAAAGTTCCATATATCCGAGATATTTAAAGCTGTCAATATCCGATTGAGAGATATAAGGTAAATCAATCATATCGGTTTTGAAGTGGCGGTATAAAATATTTTTCACCGCCAGGGTTATTGCCGGCGGAGTAGGGTGATGAACTGCAGCCTTATGCAGTTTATTATCGAGCTTGATATTAAATCTGAAATCCATATTTTTTTCCTTTTTTATTTTGTAAATTTGGGTTTATCGGGGAGTTTGGCGGGATAAAAATGTAGGTGGTAAACGTGTTCGCCCGGGGCAACCACAGATATTGGGTAAACGGGCGAACACGGTTCGCCCCTACATCTGTCATTCAAAGCAATTTCAACACCAAACCCAACTTTGCTTAGTTTATTTTTTTTTTGGCAATTTGTGGGTTGCGTTTGCAAATTTAAACTGCACCAATACAAAGGAACTAATTAAAATCTGCAGATGGTTCCATCTCGCTTGGAGGGTGCACTCTTTTGAGCGAGTGTCAGCAAGGGAGATTTTCAAGAGGGAATTTTCCTCTTGAACGGCACTCTTTTTCGTTCTTTTTCTGTTGCCGAAGACAGAAAAAGAACCGGGGATATACGACGTAAGCAATTAAAGCTGAACGTCTTGGGGCAGAGCCCGTTTGAATCGTTTGGGCGAGTGCAACCATCCCGCTAAATTCAAATTCAAACAATTCCGAATTCAAAAGGGCTGTTTAAAACAGCCCTTTTGAAAATTAGTTTGCTAAATATACATCTGCGTAAACTACGCCCTTCTTCATTGCCTCGGCATGCGATGATACAGCCATATCAATCTTGTTGCCCTTGATTGCACCGCCGCAGTCCTCTGCACGTCTGTAACCGTAGCCGTCTATATATACAGTCGCAAGCTTCGGAATAACTGTCGGGTCAACTGCAATTGTCTGTCCCGGTGTTACCTTACCTGCCCACGCTGTGTTGTTTCCATAGCCGCCGTTGCACTTGCTGCACGAGCAATAATGCGTAATCTTGAATCTTCCTAAATACTTTCCTAACGCCGGATCCATATTTACCGGGCTGTCCTCCTCAACTGTAACTGAGGTTGCAGCCGGTGTCGGTGTCGGTGTAGCTTCCGGAGCAATCTCCTTCGCAGCTACTATCTTCATATCTGCCGGAATACGTGCATATTCCGGAATTGAAATCTCAGCTGTGAGATCTGTCTGTGTGAGCTCTACATCCAGACCGAATAACTCCATTGATGACTCAAGCGGAACCATTAATGTACCATCGTCAACAAGCGTTGCTGCCTGGTTGATTTCAACCTCTTTACCGATTGAAACTATATCTTCCTCACTGTCCTTATAATTGTATCTGAGCATTGCACTGTTGTCATTGAGCTTGAAATCAGCTGTGATGCTGTACGGTGTGATGTCAAGACCGTATGTATTAACACCTGCCATAAGTGCAGCTGCGTGACGCTCAACCTGGTTTTCGCCCCATGCACATGAGTACAATGTGATTGTAGCTGTCTGTGTGGGCTGATCCCATGATGCGAACATTCCTGCCTCATCCGCAAGCGGACGTACCGGAACGAGCAAGTCGTTATCCTTAACCATCGGTGCGTGTGCTGTAAAATCAACAATTTCCGGCATCGGGCTTCTTAATGCGTTCATCATAATTAAATACTGTGAATGAGCGCTTGCCGATGTCACTGAACAGATTGCAGCAACAGCGGCTACAATCCGTGCCAAATTCTTATATACCTTCATATATCCTCCTATACTTTACCCACCGGGAAACCGTTTTTTCCCGGACTCAGAACTCAACGTTCTGATACACTACAATATCTGAAGCCGTATCATCCACAAGCCTTACAAGTGCCAGACTATAAGTATAGTCATCACTGTAAGTGATGTTATCATCCTCGTCAATGCCCGACTTTGATATCTTCGATTTCTTTATGCCGGCTGCCTTTGAAATCTCAAATACCGGCTTGCCCTCCATATCACACGTATAAGTAATCGTGTCGGCTGTGTAGTCTATTTCCACCGCATCGTCATACAAGCCGCTGTGTGAATAGAGAACTAATGTGTTGTCATACTTTTGTGCTACTACTCCGAACGCATATGAATAGCGGTCTGACGGTGCTTTCGCTCCGTACGGTACCACACTCCATAATCCGCCGGCCTTACCCGAATCACTGAAGCACTTATAGAAGCTGTCCTCAGCGAATACGTCTGTCGGTCTGTATATCAAATACATTCCTGTAACCTTCGTTCTCGAAGGATTTGTTGCAAAATATATTACGTCGCCCGTTTTGAGCGATACTGCCGTCTCACCTTCAAGATTGCTGAAGGCGTCCGGTGCGGATTTGATTTTTGTATCCTCCGCAACGGTTACGGTTATTTCCTGTCCCTGATAAAGACAAGCTATTGCACAGCATTCCTCACTATTCTCATTCACAGTGTATGAAATATTTTTAACCACCGCAAATGCGTTTACTGCATCAACTTCTCTTTCGTATGCCGGATGAAGTGTTGCTTCGGGAGTTTGTGCGGGAGCTTCCTTTACTGTAACGTCATAGGTATTTACTCCGACATCATAAACCCTTATTTTTCCATAATTATCCGGTAAATCAAGCACAAATCTGTTTTCAAGTGCGTTTATTCTGTCTGCATAGATGAGTCTGCCGTCACTATCATAGCAGACAGCAACCATACTTTCACTCATACTCTGCTCTTTTTCGATAATTATCTGACCTTCACTTAATAAAGCATCAAGATTTGCGGCGTATGCAGGTGTGGCTAAAATCAGTGCCGCTGCTGCCGTAATCAATGTTTTTTTCATCAGACTACTCCTATAGTCAAGCCAATGAAGCAATAAATTGCTTCGCGCAACGTCCGTTTCTGCCGCCGTATTTCATCTGCCACTGCTTTGCGGCAGTTTCAAGCTCCGGTGTCAGCTGCATTCCCTTTTCCTTGAGCATAGCCTCAACTATCTCAATATACTCCTTCTGACTCGGAGAAGAGAACACAATACTCAGACCAAAACGCTCTGCAAGCGACATTGTTTCCTGAATCTGATCGTTTCTGTGTATCTCACCGCCGTCACGGTCTGCCCACGTTTCGCGGATGATGTGTCTGCGGTTCGAGGTTGCGTATATTATTACGTTTGAAGGATTAGCCTGAAGCTGTCCCTCCATTGCAATTTTCAATGCTCTGTATTCGCTCTCATGTGTTTCGAATGAAAGGTCGTCTAAGAATATGATGTATTTATGAGGCTTTTTACTGAGCAGCTTTGATAATTTCGGAATGTCCTTGATGTATGCCTTTGGCAGCTCGATAAGACGTAAGCCGTCCTTTGCGAACTCGTTTAAAAGTGCCTTGACCGATGATGATTTGCCGCAGCCTCTGTCACCGAAGAGCAATACATTGTTTGAGGGCTTTCCATCAATAAATGCTTTTGTATTTTCAATAAGTAAATCTCTCTGGCGGTCTATTCCTATAAGTGACTTGAATGTGATTTTATCCACATCCGATACACCCTCTAATACACCGTCATACTTAAATGCGATATACTTAGCAGTTACACCGCAACCAAGTGTTTTATAGTGGTTAAGAAGTCTGTCCGTAAGCTCCTGTGCAGTCTCCGATGCAACAATCGCGCGGATTGATGCGATGTACTCATCACAAAAGCCTGTCGGATTTCCCGACGGAGTATATTTAATAGTCTGCTTTGAGAAAATGCTCTTATATATAGAAGCAATGTCTGACTTGATAAGACGCATAAGGTCATTACCAATCTTACCGCCCGACTGCAATATAGATGATGCAATGTTTTCATCATTTGCAAGAAATGACGCAACATATTCTCTGATGCAGTTATCACTCACACCCTCGTTCTCGGCAAACTCAACCATTGAACGAAGAAGAGTTATACTGTCACGCTCAAGCAGTGAGCTTATACATTTGTCCTTCTCTATATCGCCAAAAACTATTAAGTCCATTTCCAAAAGCCTTTCTTAAATATTTAAAAAGTGCCGCCAGGAGTAAACTTTCCTTAATATTACACTATACTATTATTATACCATACTCGTTACATAATTGCAACAAAAATATTAAAAAATTTAACTTTTTATTATGATTTTGCATAAGTTTTCTTCGACAATTTATGCAATTCGTATAGTTTGACCGTCGAATTGCATATAAAATTATTACTGTCGTGTTACAATTTAGTTATTTTAACTATGACTTTGATAAGGATTTAACATAAAAAATTTAAAATTTCAGTCATTTTAATTAAATATTTTTGAAACACAAATTTTACCTTATATATCTTTACAAATAAAAAAAATATGGTATAATAGAATAGTAAAGGAGTGATTAAATGGGTAAGGTTATAGCAATAACAAATCAGAAGGGCGGAGTAGGCAAAACAACAACCTCCGTAAACCTTGCTGCATGCCTTGCATATGCAGGCAAAAAAACCCTGCTTATCGACTGTGACCCGCAGTGTAACTCCACAAGCGGCTTAGGATTGGAGGAAGGCGATTATTCGCTTACTATATATAATTGTCTCGATGATCCGCAAAACACAAGAGAAGCAGTTGTTAAAACGAATTATAATAATCTTTACGTTCTGCCCTCATCACCCGATATGTCAGCAGTTGAGATTGAGCTTGCATATGAAGAAAACCGTGAGTTTTTCTTAAAGGATGCAATTGATGAGATTCGTAACGATTTTGATTTTATACTTATAGATTCACCGCCGTCGCTGGGAATTATTACTATTAATATATTAACAGCGGTTGATTCTGTGCTGATACCAATTCAGTGTGAATATTACGCACTTGAAGGTCTTAGCCAGCTTATAGGTACGGTGCGTGCAATAAAGAAGAAATTAAACCCTTCAATTGAAATTGAAGGAGTGTTGGGCACGATGTATGACGGACGTACCAATCTGTCGATACAGGTTCTGGAGGAAATCAAGAAATTCTTCCCGGACAAGCTCTATAAAACGATTATTCCGAGAAATATACGTTTATCGGAGGCTCCGAGCTTCGGCGAGCCGATTATAAAATACGACAGAACCTCGAAAGGTGCGTATGCCTATTCGGAGCTGGCTTTAGAAATTATTAAAAATAATTTCTAAAATTCGGAATTCGGAATTCGGAATTATTGTGATTTTTTTTGCTGAAGCAAAAAAATATTTTAAATTGAAAAGGAGAAAATATGGCTAAGAAGGGACTTGGCAGAGGGCTTAATGCTTTGCTTAAAACTGATGAGCCTGCACAAAACAGCAGTGCTGATTTAATAAATACTGCTCAAAATACTGACGGTGCAGTTACAGAAATAAGCATCAGCTTGATTGAGCCGAATAAAAAACAGCCCAGAAAACAGTTTGATAAAGAAAAAATCGAAGCCCTTGCCTCATCAATTGAGGAACACGGACTTATTCAGCCTATAATAGTAAAGAAAAATAATCAGGGAATGTATACTATAATCGCCGGCGAAAGAAGATGGCGTGCCTCGAAGAAGGCAGGGCTTAAGAAAATCCCGGTAATAATCCGTGACTATTCCGATATAGAATCGGCACAGATTGCCCTGATTGAAAATTTACAGCGTGAGGACTTAAACCCTATTGAAGAAGCGGCAGGCTATCGCTCACTGATTGACGAATTTTCGCTCACTCAGGAGGAAATAAGCAATAAAATAGGTAAAAGCCGAAGTGCAATTGCAAACTCACTGCGTTTATTATCATTAGGAAAAAATATTTCAAAGCTTTTAATCGAAGGCTCACTTTCAGCAGGTCACGCAAGGGCGTTGCTTGCATTGGAGGACGAGGGCTTGCGTGAGGAAGCGGCAGATATAATCATAAAAAATGCACTTAACGTACGTCAGACGGAGCAGCTTGTTAAAAAAATTGGTAAGCCGCAGAAGGTAAAGCCGCAGTTAAGCGAGGAATTTAAGGTAGAGCTTGACTCAATTTCCGGACGTTTATGTGATAAATTAGGTACAAAGGTTAAAATCAATCATACAGATAAAAAGGGTAAGATTGAAATTGAATATTACGGAAATGATGATTTAGACAGACTTCTTAATTTATTGGGAATCTGAAAAACAGAAAGGAATTAAAAATGGAAACAATGATTCTTGGTGCCATTCTTATGCTTATAATTCTTTTCGTTATAGTTCTCGTTATGTGTATCATAAACGGTAACAAAATCCGCGAGCTTAACGAATATGCAGAAGACGGCGACCTTTGCGAAACACTTAAAACCTACTATAAAAAGGTAAGCGATTTAAGACGTATTATCCACGATGCGTCCGACAAATCACTTGAAAAGAGAATTTCTGCGTGTGAAAGCAAGCTTAAAAGTGCATATACAAAAATGCACGTTGTTCACTTCGATGCCTTCGACGGCATAACAGGTAAGCAAAGCTTTTGCGTTGCACTCCTTGATTCGTCAAATTCAGGTATTATCCTTACCTCACTCTACGGCCACAGCTCATGTAATACATATATAAGAAGTATTACAGACGGACAATCGCAAATCAAGCTGATTGACGAGGAGCAAAAGGCATTAAACGGTGCAATAAATAATCTGAAGGAGGCAGAGTAAAATGTCAAAATCAGAAAATAAATCACTTTTTATGTATACTGCTCTTATATTTTTCGCAGCAATAATTATAATTGTGGTTGCATTCTTCGGTCAGGCAAATCTTGACAGATCAAAGCAGGAAATCCCGATTGTAACTGCCGAGCCGCAGCAATCAGGCATAGCACAGAAGGCTGCGGAAATAAGTGCGGAAAACGCATGGCTTAAAACGGAAAACAGCAGACTCACTAATGAAAACGAGGCTTTACTCTCACGAAACACAGAGCTCGAAATAAATTATTCATACGGAAATATCTTCTGTAACATCTATCAGTTTATATATGAAGATAATCTTGACGATGCAATAATTACATTCAACTCTATAAACACAGATGCTCTTACAGAGGAGCAGAAGGTTGTATACAATAATTTATTAAAGATACTTAAATAAAAGGAGATAAAAACAATGTTAGACATTAAAATATTAAGAACAGAGCCGGACAGAATCAGAGAGGCATTAAAAAACCGTTGCAACGATTTAGACATCACTCCGGCAATCGAGCTCGATGCAAAGCGTCGTGAAATTTTACAGGACGTTGAGAAGAAAAAGGCAGAGCAGAACGCTATTTCAAAGAAAATCCCTGCAATGAAGAAGGCAGGCGAGGACACTGCTCCGATTTTCGCAGCAATGAAGGAGCTTTCAAACGAAATCAAAGAGGACGACGAGAAGGTAAGAGAAATCGACGCACAGCTTCGTGATTTTATGTTAAGAATCCCGAATATCCCGTCAGATACCTGCCCGATTGGTGAGGATGACAGTGTAAACGTTGAAATCAGACGTTGGGGCACTCCGAGAGAGTTTGACTTTGAGTTCAAGCCGCACTGGGATTTAGGAACAGACCTCGACATTTTGGATTTTGAGAGAGGTACAAAGATTGCAGGAACACGTTTCACAGTATACAAAGGCTTAGGCTCAAGACTTGAAAGAGCAGTTATCTGCTATTTCTTAAACACTCACGTTGACGAGTCGGGCTATACAGAGATTTTCCCGCCGTTTATGGTAAACCGCGATTCAATGACAGGTACAGGTCAGCTTCCGAAGTTTGAAGAGGATGCTTATAACGTAAAGAACAATGACTTCTTTATGATTCCGACTGCTGAGGTGCCGGTTACAAATCTCCACCGTGACGAAATTTTAGACGGTAAAGATCTTCCTATCAAATACTGTGCATATTCAGCCTGCTTCAGAGCAGAGGCAGGAAGTGCCGGCAGGGATACAAGAGGCTTAATCCGTCAGCACCAGTTCAACAAGGTTGAAATGGTTAAGTTTGCAAGACCTGAGGACAGCTATGCAGAGCTTGAATCACTCACAAACGATGCTGAAAAGCTCTTACAGGGACTTGGTATCCCGTATAGAGTAGTAGCACTCTCAACAGGCGATTTAGGCTTCTCATCAGCAAAGACCTACGATATCGAGGTATGGATGCCAAGCTACGGCAGATACGTTGAGATTTCATCGTGCTCAAACTTCGAGGACTACCAGGCAAGACGTGCAAATATCCGTTTCAAGGACAGCATAAAGGACAAGGCACAGTTCGTACACACATTAAACGGCTCAGGACTTGCAGTTGGAAGAACAGTTGCTGCAATTTTAGAGAACTTCCAGAATGAGGACGGCTCGGTAACAATTCCGGAAAAGTTAGTTCCGTTTATGGGCACTGACGTTATAAAATAATTCACAATTATAGTAAATTAATTATGAATTTCAAATAAAAAATGGAGATGCTTCACATCTCCATTTTTTAGAATGGTTTACATATTTTATAAAAATTATGTAAACTAAATTATTTTTTAAAAAAATTATCCACACTGTTCACTTTAATTTATACATCAAATAAACAGCATAGGTATCACTTTTTAAAAAGTTATCCACACTATTAACTAAGTTATCCACACTTATTAACATTTGTTTATACTTTTAACAATCCTATTTTTATGCGGTTTTTGAGAAGTTTACATAATTTTTGGTTAAATAGTTAATAACTACCGTTAATTTTTTATGCACCCGATGTTAATTAAATGTTGATAAGTCTTATAATTGCAGGTTTTAAGGCATTTTTCGAGGTTAAAAGCTTTAAAAATTTATCCACACCCTGTGGATAAATTGCTGAATAAGTGTAAATACTAATAAATTATGGAGGTTTTTATGAATTTACCACTCACTCCGAGATTATTGAATATTGTTTCATATGTAAAGGGAAAAACTGCCGCCGATATAGGCACAGATCATGCGTATGTTCCGCTTTTTCTCGTATCAGAGGGCATATGTGAGAGTGCAATTGCGTCCGACGTGCGTACAGGTCCGGTTGAAATTGCACGTTCAAACATAAAAAAGAACGGATTTGAAAATAAAATTGAAGTAAGAATGGGCAGCGGACTATCGGTTTTAAAGCCCGGCGAGACTGAGGATATAATAATAGCCGGAATGGGTGGAGAACTGATTGCGGATATTTTGAAGGCTGACGAGGAAGTGGCAAAAAAATCAAGGCTTATTCTCCAGCCAATGAATTCGCAGTATGAGCTGCGGCATTTCCTGTCTGATAACGGCTATGAAATAGAAAGTGAGGATATAAGCCTTGAAGGGTTCAAGGTTTATAATCTGATAGTTGCGAAATACGGTAAAAAATTCGAATTTGAAAACGACATAGACTATCATCTGCCGCCGTATCTGAAGGATAACAAGAATTTCAAGCCCTTATATGAAAAAAAGGTACGTGAGTTTACGAAGGTAATTGAGGGTCTGGAAAATTCAAAGGAGCCGGATATAGAGAAGCTGGAATTGTACAAAGCATGGCTTTGTGCAATTCGTAATGCGTAATTTTAGAAAAATCTCACCCTTTGGATGAGATTTTTTTATTTTGGTTTAGCAGAGAGTTGTTAATGCAGTGCATCGGGACTTTGTCCCCTGCTTATGCAGTGCTTATTGTTATGCAATTGGTACCCCTACTTACTTTTCTACCTGCAGCAGTAGAAAAGTAAGCAAAAGAATGCCGTTTAAGGGGAAAACATTTTAAAAGATGTTTTCCCCTTAAAAATCCCCTTTCGCTTTGCCCAGCCGTTGCGGCGGGATGAAACCCGATGCCA
>JAZQHZ010000131.1:0-5791 GCA_045540855.1 Clostridia bacterium | reverse complement strand
GTGCCTTGTCAAAGCTCTCCTTTTGGGCTTCGTCAAGCGAGCTTGTATCGTACTGCGATGCCGCAATTATAGCATTTACAAGATTAGTCTTTACTACCCTCTTATCCGCAGGTATTGTGCCGTTATATAACGCCTCGACCTCTGCATCTGTAAGCACTCTGTCGCACAGATATAAATTATCCGCACTTCCCTTTAACGTATCCGCCGTCCAGTATGTTGCCGCCATATATAAGTCTGCTGTATCTGCACTCAATACTGTTGCAGAGCCGATTTTTTCGCCGTTTACATACAACGTTGCCACTCCGTTTTTCTCGGTATATGTATACATAGCCCACGAATTTGTTGTAGCCGAGGCTGCCTTGATAACTGTGTTCCATCTCTGAGTTGAGCCGTTATGCGTCCACACTGCCGGAATACCGTTCTGTGCAAGCACTCCTGCCCAGCTTTCGTTTGCGTTATCACCCATATTCTTGAAGAATACAGTGGTTGCACTTTGCGGGCTTGTCACCTTAACCATCGCCGATACAGTGAACTCCTTGCCCACACTTCCCAGCTTCAGACCGTATTTTCCGTCAAAGCTGATTCCTGTGCCTTCATAGCCCTGTGTATATACAGGCTCTGTGTCTGAAGCTCCCAATGAATTTGTCACCGTTTCAAGCTCTGCTCCCGTATCGCCTGTAATGTTATTTTCAAACGCATAGCTGCCAAGCTTTGACGAATCCTCTACCTCAAGTGCTGATATAGCTTCCTTTAACTTTGCGTATGATTTATTTGCCGCACTCTGTGTCTCTTTATCCACCTGTGCAATTGCTGTGCTGAGTGTCGCTATGCTTTCATCGGTATATATCACCGCTGTTTCAATATAGCGGCTGGCTTTTATGATGAGTGCATCAAGCAATTCTGTGTTTATTTCGCTCTCCGCTTCAACCCTGCTCACCGTACTTCCGTCATAGCTTAGCCTTGTTACGGTCACTGAATCAAAGTCCGGAGCAGTTGAATTTACAATTTCGCTGAACTGATATGAATTATCATTATAAATACGGATTATATTCTCACCCGCATTTAGCTCTACGGCTATATCCATTGTTCTGAAGGTATCCCAGCTGAAGGTGTTTCTGAAATACACCGTTTCAGGCTCTTTGTCATTTACCTTAATCTGTGAAAACCTTTCAACAAGGTCGATATTATACGGATGCACATAATTTGAACCGTCTGTTTTTCTCATAACCGGTGCCGGCTCGTCGTTTGAATAGCGTATGCCAAGGTTATACATTCCCTTTGTCGGTGCATTTACCTTAAATTCAATATAGTTATCCTCATTGTTTTCGCCGTCTGCTATATTCTGACCGATGCCAAGCTCTGTTATAACCTTTGAGCTGTCAGCATATTCGTTATCCTTGTAATACGCACTGTAACCGTGGATTGTCATATCATCGGCTCTTATCACTGTGCTTGCAGCATTGCCCACATAGTCAAAATAAAGCTCTGATACCGTGTCTGATACTACCTTTATTGTGTTTGCACCCTGGGTGAGATATACTGTTTTTTCTATATCAACGTCATATGTGCTTACCTCAGATGAGGTTTTTGCATCGCTTGCGTAATCCACAAGCTGCTTCTTTAACGCAAACTCACCATCACCCGTTACTGCGTAATATCCGCTTACCGGTGCAACAACCGTTACGGCAGTTGTATTGCCTGCTCTGAATTCTGTTTCCTCCGCCATAGAGATTGCTACGTCATATCTTGTTTCGTAGTCAATTTTATCGAGGTCTATCTTATCCAGTGCCGCCACAAGCTGTAAATTACCCTTACTTCCCTCATTACCGTTAATCTGTGTGAAGGTGATTGTATGCTCGCCTGCACTCAGCTCTATATCCATATTGTAATGACGTCTGTAATGCCATACTACCGTACTTTCAAGATAAATCGTCTGTACCTCGCCGTTATCAATCTGTACTCCGAACGGCAATACCTTACCCTGTGCACGGTTCTGACCGTTTGCATCCGGAAGAAGTGTCTGTGCATTTACATACGGTGCCTGAAGCGAATAGAATATTGATAAATCATACATTCCGTTTTCGGGAACATTCACACTGAATCTCACGCCGTCGCCGTTATTATTGATGCTTCCCACTTCTTTTCTGCCCGATGCCGCAAATGTGCTCCAGCCGACCTTATTATATGCGGTTGCTCCGCCCAAAAGCTGTGCATCCTCCGCCTCGTATGAAAGGGTTGATATTCTCACATCCTGCATCGGAGCTCCTGTTTCATCAGTCGGTGTTATAATTGCAAAGAATGCGTCCATTTCATCCGTATCGCATACCTGGATTTTCAGTGTATTGTCTATAACATTGACTGCACCCTCGAACACACAATCCGGCTTGTATTCTGATCCGAGCTGTCCTGAGAAGCTTACCCCGTAAACCTTCACATTTGCCGCACCGTTTGCACCTGCAAGCGAGGTTGAATCCATATTATTCAGAAGCACTGTTTCCTTGCCGCCCTTTTCTTCACTGCCGCCGAAAAGTACATAGCCCATATTCTTCACTTCGTCATACGAAGCAGTGCCGTATAATCTTGTATTTTCAAAGGTAGGTGATGTGAGAGCACACTGCTCACCGCTCATCTGTGCGTACCAGTGATATACCCACCACGTTGATGCCGGGCTGTTGTTATCAGCCGCCATTTCATTGAGCGAATTTGCCATACCCCAGTATGCCATGCAGGCATTCATATCCTTGTCCTCAAACATCGAAAGCCACTTCACAAGTCCACCCGGTGCACCTATGTCATAATGTCTTGCGTATTCGTTCACAAGCAGCTCCGGCTTATAGCTTCTGCCGCTCTTCTGTGCGTATGCGTCAGTGTAGTACTTATTTACAAGGCTTTCCACCGATGCGTAATTCTTATAAAACTGCGTGAGCGATGAATCACCAAGCTCGTGCCAGGAAATAATTTCCGGCAGGCAGTTATTTGTATAGCAATATGAAAGGAAGCTGTCATAGCTGCTTGAATTATAGCCCGCGAAGTTCGGACCTGCACAGCGTGCCTCAGGGTCAATTGCGTGTACTGCATCATAGAGCTGCTTCCACGCCGCCTTCAATCCGTTGAGGTTACCGCCATACCATATCTGGTCCGGCTCATTATATAACACATAGCTGTATTTCTTTGCTTCTTCCTTATCAAGCACGTAATATTTTCCGTCGCTACCCAAAAATGCACCTTCCGTATCAACCTCCGCCGCATCACATATCATTCCGTAAAGGATTGATTCAGCAGTACGCTGGTAGCCATCCACATCAAGCGAGCCGTCTGCCTTATACGGTGCGTTATACGGCCACTCGAGATAAATATCCTGGAGATATACCTGCATATCACGCACACCACTTTCCTCAAGTGCGGATGAAACTCTTGTGGCATCACCCGTCGGGTGCTGTAAGCCGCCTAAAGCCTTTTGCACCATTGTGCTCGGCTTCAGACCTGAAAGTAAATCAATACTCGGCACATTCGGCTCTGCCACTCCGTACAGAAATCCCGCCGAGCCCTTGAATAATGTGCTTCTTGAATTCATATCGAAATTTATCACTGCACCGTTGTCATTTTTTACAACAAGAGTGCCGTTGTCGTTTTCAATATAATATCCGCCGTCACCGCTTACCGTTATTCCTGAAACATCTGCACCCGTCCCCACCTTACCAAGTGTCATACTTTTGGGCGAATCCATAGTGATTTCAAAGCTTCCGCTCCAGTTTTCACCTATGTTTAAGGTTACTGTATTTGATTGAAGTCTTATTTTGTCAAGCTCTGTTCCTTCATTGATATTTACCGTTGCCGAGTCAGAAATATTGATGTCAAACTCCGAATTATTTATAAAATCAACGTTATTTAAAGTAAGTGTTCCCTGCTTTCCCGAGCCTGACGAGCCTGCTCCGATAGCCGCACGACGTACGGTGGAAACAGCATAATTCTGAATTACTGAGTCGGTAATGGTCATAGTTCCCGCACCTTCCCATATACCCACCTCCGGCTTTGCGTTGCCGTTGATTGTCAGATTTTTAAATTCCGATACCACATTTTCATTCTGATAAATTGTCGAATCCGCTCCCGTTTCTGTGCTGTTTATCGCATATCCGTTTCCGTCCACTGTCACTGCTTTTGTGATACCGCTGTTTGTTACACTGATGTCATTTTCAAGCACGTAATTTCCCGAAAATGTACCCCCAAAGGCCGCCCTTAAATCTGCAAGAGTAGTTATTCCGCCCTCTGCTGATACCTGAGGTATTCCCATTGCTGAAATCAGCATTGATACTGCACATAAAACGCTTATATGTTTTTTCATTTTTAAGACTCCTCTCTTCTTATTCTATATCTCAATTTTATCACTACGCCACCTTGCAGTACATATATTTTTGTTGACTAAATATGGGAAAATGTGATATAATTATATAAAATCTACGAAAGAGGCGATAAAATGAAGCTATACTACACTCAGACTCCTCTGACTCCGCGGGATATCTACCTTACGCAGTTCGGCGAGGAGCAATGCTTGCCCGATTATTCATTCGGACCTGCAATACGCAATAATTTCATTCTGCACTATGTGTACAGCGGCAAGGGTGAGCTGCATTCCGTCAACAAAACATATCACATCGAAAAGGGACAGCTTTTTATCATTTATCCGGGACAATCGGCATATTACAAGGCTGACGGGAATGAGCCGTGGCTTTATCGCTGGATTGAATTCAACGGCTCACTTGCCACAGATATAATGTCCTCTGCCGGCTTCAGTGATGGCAGTGCTGTTTTATGTGATAGCGAAGGCAAAATCGGAGATGCCATAAAGCAGCTCGTGGATGCACACGGAAGTAGTTATGAATATATGATGAGCCTTTTATGGTACGCATTTTCCGTTATGGTGCAAAATCCGGCTGATACAAAGGCACAGACTCATACGGAAATATATCTCACAAATGCCCAGAATTATATTCATTCCAACCTGCATAAAAAGCTCACCGTCAGTGAAATTGCAGATTTTCTGGGAATCAGCCGCAACCATTTGAGCCGCATTTTTACGAAAGAAAAGGGTATGACCATTCAGCAGTATATCATTTCAACCAAACTCAACACCGCCGCACAGTATCTTAAAAACAGGGATTTAACCATCAAGGAAATTGCATACAGTGTCGGATACAGCGATCCGCTTGAATTTTCAAAGGCTTTTAAAAAGCACTTCACTCTTTCACCGTCTAAATGGAGAAACAAGGATTTCTGGCGGCAGTCAGTGAAGGAATGGCCCGATAACTACTAAAAAATCACGACAAATTATTTGTCGTGACTTTTTGTCTTTTTTATAAAATGTACCAGCTTTGCACGGTGCAAGGCTACCATTATTGCAGGGATTATTATCAGCTGCAATATAATTCCCGGAATTGCATTAAGCAGAGCTCCGGCAATGAACGCCTCAAACGTGAATCCGCCCTCGCCTATACCTAAAAGCAACACCTGCATTATTCCCCACACTACTCGTCCTGCAACCATTGAAATGAGCATACAGCGATACAGTGCCTTTGTGCACTGCCAGTGTGAGCGTGAGTATAAAAATCCCGTAAGTGCACCGTAGGTGGCAAGCTCAAATGCCATTGCCACTGCATTGGGATACATAGCGGGCATTGTGAACAGTAACGACCGCATCAACGGCATTATAAAGCCTATTACAAGCCCGTACCTCCAGCCGCAGATAAGTCCGCACAGTATCACCGGAATATGCATCGGTAAGAGCATATTACCT
>JAZQHZ010000130.1:0-15041 GCA_045540855.1 Clostridia bacterium | reverse complement strand
CTTAAAATCGAAGGCAGAGTAAAAACCCCGTATTACGTTGCAACGGTAATCGGTGCATACAGACGTGAAATAGACCGCTATTTTGCAGATCCTGAAAACTATGTGTTTAACGAAGAGGAATACGAGGAATTATGCAAGGTGAGCCACCGTCCGTATACAACGGGCTTCTACTATCATAAGCCGGACGAAAATTCACAGGTGTATACCTCAAGCTCATACATCCGTGACTATGACCTTGTTGCGATGGTGGAGGAATATGACGAAAAGACAGGAATTGCAAAGCTCACGCAGCGAAACAAATTCTCGGTGGGTGATGAAATAGAAATAATTCAGCCCGGAGTGCCGTATTTCAAGATGACCATAAGGGACATGAAAGACGAAGAGGGACACGAAATTGAAAGTGCACCTCATGCAGTGATGACAGTATATATGCCGGTGGATAAGCCGGTAGTGAAGGGTGCAATGCTCCGCAGAGAAAAGAAATAAAAATCGTGCCGGATAATCCGGCACAATTTTTTTAATATTCACCTAAGCACTCATCAAGTGCGGCACAGATTGCTTCCTTTTCCATCTTCTTTCCGATGAATACAAGCTTAATCATTCTGTCGCCTGCACGCTCGTCCCAATCCTTTGTAAGGTCAGGATCCTGCTTTAAGAACTGCTTTAATTGTGCCGGAGTTGCCGAAGCATACCAACGGCCGTTTTCGTAAATCTGAACCTGTCTGCCTGCCTGCTCAAGCACGAATGACATACTGTGGTCATCAGCAAGCCAGATAATTCCCTTTGTTCTTATTACGCTTGCCGGGAACTTTTCATCAAGCCACGCCTCAAGCTTCTTTGTGATAAACGGCTTTCTTCTCATATATACGAAGGTTGAAATTCCGTGTCCCTCATCGCCGTTGCAGTGACCGCAGGTACAGCCCTCGCCGTGGTGATGGTGGTGCTCGTGTTCGTGGCAGTGGCAATCGTGTCCCTCTTCGTGATGGTGGTCGTGTTCGTGGCAGTGGCAATCGTGTCCCTCTTCGTGGTGATGTTCGTGGTCGTGGCAGTGACATTCGTGTCCCTCTTCGTGACAGTGACACTCGTGCTCATCCTCGTCGTGGTGGTGATGATGCTCCTCCTCGTGCTCCTCACCGTGCTCAAAGGTCTCAATCCAGCCGGCTGATGAAGCAACCTTCTCAAAATCAAATTCACCGGTTGCAAAGATTTCCTTCAAATCAACCTTTGAATAGTTGGTTTCAATCATTCTCGCCTTGGGCTGAAGTGCACGGACAACCTGCTTCACGTTTCTGAGCTCGTCCTCGCTGACCTCGTCAACCTTATTTAAAACAATTGTGTTACAGAACTCAATCTGCTGAATGATGAGGTTTTCAATATCCTCCTCATCAAGATTTTCGTCCATAAGCTTGTCACCGCTGTTAAATTCATCAACAAGTCTGCACGCATCAACAACGGTTATAACGCTGTCAAGACGGCATACTGCCGGGATTCCCTGGTCAATTTGTGAGCCGTCCATTGTAGAAATTGTCTGAACAATCGGCATCGGCTCGCAGATTCCGCTTGCTTCGATTAAGATATAATCAAACTTACCGCTTTCGCACAGGTCAATAATCTGCTTCATAAGGTCAACCTTTAAGGTACAGCAGATACAGCCGTTTGAAAGAGGTACAAGGCTTGTATCCTCTTCTTCAACGAGCCCGCCCTTCTGGATGAGCTCAGCATCAATATTGACTTCGCCGATATCGTTTACGATAACAGCTACCTTATAGCCCTCCTGATTTGTAAGTATATGATTCATCAATGTGGTCTTTCCTGCACCGAGATAGCCGGTGAGAAGTGTGATTGGTACAAGTTTATTATTTGCCATTTTTATGTCTCCTTAAAGTTTGTTTATGGTGATTATATCACAGTCTGTCAAGAATTTCAAGAGTTATGAAAATAATTGTGTAAATTAAGGGATTAGCGGCAATTGCACACTAATCCCTTTGTGTAAATCATTACACAAGTCTCGGATTGTAGTGCCGCAGGAGTATATCAAGCTGCACGATGTAGCCGATAAACTGCGGCATAGCCATCAGCTGCCCGAAGAACGGCTTGCCGTAGTCAAAGGTGCTGTCAAGAATTGTCTCAAGCTTCGATTTTTCACACAGTGCAAGTATAGGCGAGTTGTCATCATTTATAATTGCACGCAGCATAGCTTTGACATTTTTATCATACACCGGATTATGAGTCTTTGGATACGGGCTCTTTTTACGCAGCCGCACATCCTCCGGCAATATTCCCTTTGCGGCTTCCCTTAACACGTTCTTTGAAACGTTATCCTTATTTTTCATGTCCCAGGGAATATTCCACACATATTCCACAAGCCTGTGGTCACAGAAGGGGACACGAACCTCAAGTCCGCTTGCCATACTCATTCTGTCCTTGCGGTCAAGGAGATTTGTCATGAACTGATAGATATTCAGATAAGAAATCTCACGCCTGCGGGATTCGGTCGGCGTATCAAGTGCAAAGTGCGGAGTCTGTGCAACAAGCTCATTATAGCGCATATGCGAGTACTGTTCAAGGCTCAAGGTGTCACGCACTGCGTCCTTTAAAATATACTCACGCATTGATAAATCATAGCACCACGGGAACGCATCACGCTCGAATGCTTTCGTGTCCCTGAACCACGGATATCCTCCGAATATTTCGTCTGAGCATTCGCCCGATAATACCACTGTGTGGTTTTTCTTTATTTCGCGGCAGAAGTATAAAAGCGAGGAATCACAGTCCGCCATTCCGGGTAAATCCTTGGCAAGAGTTGCTTCCTTGAGCAATGCCGTGAGCATTGATGTGGGACACGAAAGGTAGGTGTGATTTGTTGCGAATGCTTCGCTCATTCTCGGCACCCACTGCGTGTCAGAATCGGGCTGGAAGGCGGTGGGCTTAAAATGCTCGGAGTTACCCTCGTAATCGAAGGAGTATGTCGAGAGCGTTTTGCCCTCCTTTGCCATTTCGGTGGCGGCAATTGCAGTTATGATGCTCGAATCAAGTCCGCCGCTAAGAAGTGTGGCGATAGGTACGTCTGAAACAAGCTGTCGCTTTACACTGTCATACACAAGCTCACGCACGTTTGCGATTGTATCCTCGTGGCTGTCCGTATGCGGCTGACTTTTTAAGGAATAGTATTTCTTTTTAAGAATGCCAAGCCTGCCGACTGTCATAAACTCGCCCGGACAAAGCTCGAAAATGTTTTTAAATACACCCATACCCTGAGTGCGGGCAGGAGAAATTGCGAACAGCTCACACAGACCGTCACGGTCGAGCTGCGGAGCTATTCCGTCATATTCAAATAAAGCCTTGATTTCGGAAGCGAAAATCACAGTACCGTCAGGGTGCTGAGTGTAAAACAACGGCTTCACGCCGAAACGGTCTCTGCACAGAAATACACGTTGCCGCATTATATCATAAACGGCAAAGGCATAGATGCCGTTAAGATATTCCACGCAGGATTTGCCGTAATGAATGTAGGTGTAAAGCACAATCTCGGTGTCCGATTTTGTTGTAAGCTCGTAGCCAAAGGCTTTTAGCTTACTGCGTAATTCATTGGAATTATAAAGCTCGCCGTTGTAGGTGATAACAAAATCATAGCCCTGCACAGTCCGCTTCATCGGCTGCTTACCGCCCTCAATATCAACAACGGCAAGCCGTGCGTGCGAGAAGGCGGCGTGCTCGCCAACCCACGAATTGAGTGCATCAGGGCCACGGTGACGTTGCACCTGTGCCATTTTTATTGCTGTCGCTTCGGAGGTTTCGGGCGATGCCTTGATATAGTTTTCTCTGAAATTTATAAAACCGCTTATAGAACACATAATAGCCTCACTTTCTCCGTATGTAACGGGTTTTACCGATTTTCTGAGATTTTAGCTATATCATTATATGTGAAAATAGCTAAAAATGTGATATTTAGGGCAAAAACCAAAATTTACTCTTGCAAAACGCAGATAAATGTAGTATAATACAATCGATTATTTATGAATAAGGAGCTTACATATGCAATATTGCAAGAGTTGCGGCCGTGAGCTGAAGGAGGGTGTGCGCTTCTGCGAGAGATGCGGCAAATCCGTCAGACAGGGCAAGGATAATGAAAATGTAAAAAAGCAGGAACAGATTGAAAAGCTTCAGAAGGACAGACTTGAGAGAAAACGCCGACAGGAATACCGTGAGAATATAGAGCAAAAACGCAAGGAAAGAGCAAAAAAGAAGTATGCAAAATACAACAAGGTGGTTATTGGTGTTATTGCAGTGATTCTGATTTTGCTTGTGACATCATTGCTTAGCTATAAGATGTTTGAGCCGGACAAGGAGGCATCGTGGGTGAAGCCGGAAATGGCTCAGATGACCGATGCAACCGCATTGCCGACTATGCAGCCATCAACCACAATCGCACCGATTGATGAGGTGGGTGACGGTTCTTCGGATTCGCTCGGTAATATTACAAACAAGGACGATTATCTCGTACTGGAGCTTCAGAACGGTATGAAAATTCCGTATCCTGAGGTATTTGAAAAGGATGAGGTCACAGGCGAGCAGAAGCTTTACGCAACGGATAAATTCGGCGGCGATGCTACGATGATAGTTTCGTATGAGGAATATCCGGGCGGCACATCATCGGGACTGATGAAGGAATACGCATCCGATGTGACGGGTGAGGTTACATATTCGCTCGCAGGCAATAACTGGTATGGAATAACAGTTGATGACGACGGAAAAATCACTCACCGTAAATATATAATTGACCTTGAGAATGACGTTGTGGTTTACTATGATTTCGAGTACGACGGCGATTCGGAATTTGCGGATGACTATGCAGCGTATATCGAGTATATTGATAAGAAGTTCAATTATTAAAAAGGGAATAGCACAGGAAAAATGCACACAGTGCAGATAATGCACAAAGTATAACGGCAGTTTTTATCCGGCACAGTCGGGCGGCTCTTTTCGGAGCACGCCCGTTTTTTTCGCTTCGTTCAAGATAGCTTCTGACGATGTGCTCGGCTTCGGTAACGATAGAGCTGTGCGGCAGATTGAAGCCGTCCTTTAATATAATTATCGCCTCACTTATATATGGCGAGGGAAGCTTGTTTAAGATAATAACTTTCTTTGTGGTATTGTTCATATACTTACCTCCGTTTGGTTTATATTAGAATTATTACCTGATTATGGCTTTGTTATACTGCACCTGTGCATAAAAAATCTCAAAAAACTCTTGACAAAAAAATGAAACGGTGCTATACTATATAAGTAATTTCGGGGTGTAGCGCAGCTGGTTAGCGCACACGTCTGGGGGGCGTGATGCCGCAGGTTCGAATCCTGTCACTCCGACTCAATGAACCCATCGCATTTGCGGTGGGTTTTTTGTTTGTAAATAAAAAATAGTTAAAAAAATGAATAAATACACTAAAACACTGTAAAAAATACATAATTTATCAAATCAGCTCTTGCAAAATTGCCCGGTATGAGGTATAATATAATGAGTATAATTATAAAATGCAATAGGTATATTCTTACATATAAATAATGCGGGATAAAACGTGCAGCAATAATTGCATATATTGCAGAAAGGGAAAGGCTATGATTAACAAAAATCTGCTCTCACTCATTTACGAGGCTGCTTCAATACAGCGATGGAACGATCATATCCGTCCGCAGACGGGATTTTCCGAGCTTGACAAGCAGGCACATAAGATGGTTTATGCATATGTACTGGCAAAATGCCACGGTGAAGGAATTGATATGGTAAAGCTTGTTGAGGGTGGAATATTCGAGTTTTTCCACCGCATAGTCTTAACCGATATCAAGCCGATGATTTATCACAAGCTTGACAAGGAGAAGGGACGTCAGATTGATAATTACGTGCTTTCGTGCCTTGAGGAGGATATGAAATTAGTCGGCGGCGGCTTCTATGAAAGAATGAAGCGCTACTATGCAGATGCGGAATACAGTGCATTGGAAAAGAAGATACTGCGTGCGGCACATTACTGTGCAACGGACTGGGAATTCAACGTAATCTACCCGATGAACCGTTCAACCTACGGAATTGAGCAGGTAAAGCGTGAAATGACACAGGGACTTGCCTCGTGCGATACCTTTGACGGCTACCGCTATTTTATGGGCAGCAGATATTTGCAGGAGTTTATGTCGTTAATCGGCAAGCTCAGATATCAGCAGCGATGGTCAAAGGCAGTGAGAATGCCTGCTACCTTTGTTATGGGACATATGCTTGTGGTGGCGATGCTGTCGTATTTTATGACATTAGAGCTTGATGAGCCGTGCGAGAAGAGAAAGTCAAATAACTTTTTTGCCGGACTTTTTCACGACTTACCCGAGGTGCTTACCCGTGACATAGTTTCACCGGTAAAGCGAAGCGTTGAGGGACTTGACGAGCTTATCCACGAAATCGAGGAGGAGCAGATGTCGGCGATAATCTATCCGCTTTTACCGCTTGCATGGCACGATGAGTTGAAATATTTCCTGCATAATGAATTTGCCTCGAAGATTGTGAGAAATTCAAAGGTTGAGGAAATAAGCTCGGATATGATAAATGAGCTGTATAACGATGACCACTTTAATCCGGTTGACGGCGAAATCATCCGTGGCTGTGACCACTTATCGGCATACATTGAATCGTATCTCTCAATCTCGTGCGGAGTTTACTGCGACCAGATGGTAAGCGGACACGAGCATCTGACGGGCAGATATAAGAAAAAGGAGATAGGCGGAATTAAGTTTGACGAGATTTTCGCATATTTTAATATAGATGGAAAAAGAGCTTAATTTTAACGAAGCAAAGGAAAAGGCACTGCGGCTTCTGGAGTTTCGTTCACATTCCGAAAAGGAATTGAGCGACAAATTGAAGCGTGCAGGTGCGAAGAGTGAGGATATAGAAGAAATCCTTGATTTTTGCCGCAACTACGGATTCGTTAACGACAATTCGTATGCAAAGCGGAAAGCGAAGGATTTGCAGCACCTCAAGAAATACGGCAGACGCCGTATTGAGCAGGAGCTGTATGCAAAGGGAATATCTTCGCAAAATATTGCACAGGCAATAGCAGAGCTTGATTTTGACGATACGGAGGATACCTTGTATCCGTTGGTTGAAAAGAAGCTAAAGGGTGATTTTGAAAAGAAAAGCATCGACAGATGCATCAGATATTTCATATACCGAGGCTATGAAATAAGTGATATAAAATCTTGTATTGAAAAGATAAAAAATAATAATTAAAAAATATTTGCCAAAAGCAAATATTTTCAAAAACTATTATCTATTATCTTTTATCTATTATTTATTATTTTAGATTACCGAAGGTAATCGCATAAAGGAGAAAGCTATGAGCTTTAACATAGGACTGGTTTCCCTGGGCTGTGCGAAAAATCAGACCGATGCGGAAACTATGCTTGGAATACTTGATTCAGACGGCTATAACATAGTCTATGACGCTCAGGAGGCGGATGCAATAATCGTCAACACCTGCGGCTTCATAGATGCGGCAAAGCAGGAATCAATAAACACATTGCTTGAAATGGCACAATATAAGGAAGGCAGATGCTCTCTTCTGATTGCATCAGGATGCCTTGCCGAGCGTTACAGCAAGGAAATTGCAGAGGAAATCCCTGAGGTTGATGCAATTCTGGGAACGGGCGATTATGATAAGATAGCGGAAATAATCCGTCTTGCGAATGAGGGCGAAAAGCCTGTCATCTGCGGTCAGCCCAACCGTGACGCACCGGAGGGACTGCCGAGGATTTTATCCACTCCGTCATACTGTGCGTACCTTAAAATTGCAGAGGGCTGCTCGAATAACTGTACATACTGTGCAATTCCCAAGATAAGAGGAAAATTCCGCAGCCGTAAAATTGAGGACATAACAGACGAGGCACACCGCCTTGCACAAAGCGGCGTTAAGGAGCTTATTGTGATAGCTCAGGATACCACACGCTATGGCTTGGATTTATACGGTGAGTATTCGCTTGATAAGCTGCTTGAGGAGCTGGTGAAGGTTGAGGGAATTGAATGGATAAGAGTTCATTATTTCTATCCCGAGGCAGTGACGGATTCGCTTATCGAGGTGATGGCGAAGCACGATAAAATCTGTGCATATATTGATATGCCGATTCAGCATATCAACGATGAAATATTAAGAAGGATGGCACGCCGCACAAACCGCAGTGAGATTGAAGCAAAAATCAGAAAAATGCGTGAAAGGATAGACGGCGTTGTTATAAGAACCTCAATCATAGTGGGCTTCCCGGGCGAAACTCAGGAGCAGTTTGACGAGCTTTATGATTTCGTTAAGGAAATACGCTTCGACAGAATGGGCGTGTTTGCATATTCGCAGGAGGAGGGTACTCCGGCGGCGAAATTCGAGGGACAGCTTGATGAGGAAATCAAGCAGGAGAGACTTGATAAGCTTATGACACTTCAGCAGCAGATTTCACTTGAAATGAACCGTGAAAAAATCGGCTCGGAAATGGAAGTTATTGTTGAAGGCTATGATGAGGAAAATTTCCTCTTCTACGGCAGAAGTCGGGGTGACAGCATAGATGTTGATGGCACAGTATACTTCGGAATAGAAGAAGAGGTTGAACCGGGAGATATTATTCGTGTAAAGATTTTAGATGCAGATGAGTATGATTTAACCGGTCAGGCGATATAAGGAGGTAATACTATGAATTTGGCAAACAAGCTTACATTATTAAGAGTGGTACTTGTACCCGTATTTATGGCATTTTTACTGATTGACACAACAGTGTGTCAGATTATTGCACTGGCGGTGTTTATCATAGCATCACTGACGGATATGCTTGACGGTCAGATTGCAAGAAAGCATAATCAGATAACAACCTTCGGTAAGTTCGCAGATCCGCTTGCGGATAAGATGCTTACCACATCGGCATTTCTGATTTTTATGCAGAAGGGCATAATTGATTCGTGGGTACTGATGCTGATACTCGTAAGAGAATTTGCAGTATCGGGAGTGAGACTTGCGGCGGCAGGCGGTGGAAACGTGATTGCGGCATCGTTCTTCGGCAAGCTCAAGACTGTTACACAGATGGTGGCAATTATTGCGACAATACTTATTATAAATATATCGGTTATTCCGCAGAGTACAGGCTATACATTGAGTGCCGCACTGATATGGATTTCGGTAGTATTTACGGTATTATCGGGTATTGATTATATAATGAAGAACAAACATCTTCTTCAATTAAAATAAGGAGTATAAACGAATGAATATAGAATTAAAATTCAATGAGCAGGGACTTATTCCTGCAGTGTTACAGAACAAGGCAACAAAGGAAGTGCTTATGGTTGCATATATGAACCGGGAGGCATTTGACAAAACAATTGAAACAGGCAAGGCAACCTTCTATTCACGCTCACGTCAGCAGCTGTGGGTAAAGGGCGAGACCTCGGGCAATTTTATGTACGTGGACGAGATAAAGCTTGACTGTGACAATGACACACTTTTACTTATGGTAAACCCGATGGGACCTGCGTGCCACACAGGCAAGAACACCTGCTTCTACCGTGCGATTGAGAATGGTGAGGCAGTGGATTGCGAGGAAAACGAGGATTTATCAGACGTTATGGCAGTGGATGAGGCTGTTATAATCGACCGAAAGAAGAACCCGGAGGATGGCAGCTATACAAACTACCTCTTCGACAAGGGTGAGGACAAGATTTTAAAGAAGGTCGGCGAGGAGGCTGCAGAAGTAGTCATTGCCGGCAAGAATCGTGACAAGAGCGAAATCTCATATGAGGTGGCAGACCTGATCTATCATCTGACCGTAATGTTAGTTGACAACGATATGACGTGGGATGATATATATCGCGAAATGAAGAATAGAAGATAATTTTTGCTGTTCGGCAAAAATTATCTTGCAGATATAAATTCAATAGGGGAGACAACAATGAAAGAAGCAAGCTTCGATTTCGGTAAAAAGCCTGTTACCGAAGGGTACATTAAAATCACCGGCGAAACCGTATATAATGAGTGTGCACAATACGGTATCTTAAAGCCGGCACAGGCAATTGAACGTGAAGAGGGAATAAAGGAATTGAACCGTGACTTCCTTCTGATGGATGGAAACAGGTTTATTGTAAAGCTCGAAAACGGACATTATCTCGTGCGTGTACACGCAGGCGACTATGTTGACGAGGGCGACGTGATGACCTTCTACACAGTAAACGGTGTGAAAAACGGAAAATGGGTGCATGACGGAACTGTAACAGAAAAGATTTTTGAGGTTGACGTTACAGACGGAGTTATGGAATTTGAATTTATGGGACGTCACTGTGCCATAAATGCAATTGATATTGCCCTGATGCAGGATATAAAAGCACCGGACGTAAAGGTTGAGGTTACTGCTCAGAAGAAGGCTCAGCAGGTTAAGCTTACGTGGGATAAGCTTGACGGCGTTTACGGATATATGGTAAAGAGATTCAATAAGCAGAATTTCGAGTTTGATAAGAAAACAGACGTAATTACCGAGGAATATATTGACACAGATGTGAATTTAAGCGAAAAATACAGCTATCGTGTATATGGCTTGTATTCACAGCATTTCACATCAAGAAACCGCACTGAGGTTGACGTTGAAATTGTAGACACTACACTCGCCACGGGTGAGGTATGTGACCTTGTTGCAAAGGAAACACCGAACACCGTTGCACTTACGTGGAAGGGTACGGAGAATGCGGCTTGGTACAATGTTTATCAGAAGGCACCGTACGGCCCGTATAAGCTTATCGCAAAGACTGATAAGGAAGAATTTATCCACGATGAGGTTGTTACAAACGTGCCTTTTGTATACGCAGTGGAGGCGGTAACTCCGGGTGGCATCAGTGAGCGTATAGAGGTAACAATTGATATGGAGGCAGAGCCGAAGAAGCGTAAGATGGAAACGCTCGGACGTGGTGCAGTTGCAATGAAAACTGCTGACGGAGTATTCTTAAGCTGGAGACTTAACGGCTGGGAATACGAGGCGGGAATTGACTTCGTGCTTTATAAGAACGGCAAGAAGTTAGCGCTTGTAACAGACTCAACCAACTATCTTGATACAGAGGGAATTGCTCAGGATGTTTACACAATAAAGGCAGTTTTAAATAACAAGGCAGAGAAGGACGGAGTAGAGGTTAAGGTGGTTGATGCACCGTATCTTTCAATCCCGCTGGACAAGCCTGCACCGGTGACACTTCGTGACGGAAAGACCTATGAATACAATGCAAACGATGCGGCGGTAGGTGACCTTGACGGTGACGGCGAGTATGAAATTGTACTTCGTTGGGACTGTAACGAAAAGGATAACTCAAAGAAGGGCTTCACAGGAAACGTATTGCTTGATGCGTACAAGCTTGACGGTACAAAGCTGTGGAGAATAGATTTAGGAAAGAATATCAGAGGCGGTCAGCACTATACACAGATGATGGTGTATGACTTTGACGGTGAGGGCAAGGCAGAAATGGTAGTAAAGACTGCTGACGGCACTGTTGACGGCTGCGGCAATGTAATAGGCGACGCCAATGCAGATTATGTGAATGACGACGGCTTCATAATCGAGGGACCGGAGTTCCTGACATTATTTGACGGTGAGACGGGTAAAGCGCTTGATACCGTTGATTACGATCCGCCCAGAGGCAACGTAGCAGACTGGGGCGATTCGTGGGGCAACAGAGTTGACCGATTCCTTGCGTGCGTGGCATATCTTGACGGTGAGAATCCGAGCGTTGTAATGTGTCGAGGCTATTACGACCACGGCAGACCGACATATCTTGTAGCGTATGATATAATTGATAAGAGACTTGTCAAGCGTTGGAGATTCAAGGCTGACAAGGATGAAAATATTGAATACACCTTCCAGGGCAACCACAACCTTGGCGTAGGTGACGTAGACGGTGACGGACTTGACGAAATCGTTTACGGTGCAATGGCAGTCGACCATGACGGTACACCAATGTATTCAACACGTCTGTGCCACGGTGACTGTATGAACTTAGGAAACTTCACTCCTGAAACTCCGAATCTCGATTTCTTCCAAATTCACGAGGAGGATTTCGCAAAGTACGGCTTTGAGTCACGTGACCCGGCGACAGGCGAAATCAAGTGGGGAGTTTATACGGGACGTGATACCACAAGAGGCTTATGTGCAAAGGTTGACCCGAGATATGTGGGAAATCAGTGCTGGGCAATGGATGACGGAATTTATACTATGAAGGGCGAGCTCATTAATGCGGAGGGTCCGAAGAGTATAGACTTTGCAATCTGGTGGGACGGCGATTTGTTAAGAGAGCTTTTAGACCACGAGTTTGATGATGAAAAGGGTTACGGTTATCCGAAAATTTACAAGTGGGATTATGAAAATAACAAGCTTGTGACAATTCTTGACCCGGCAGGCACACTTTCAAATAACTGGAGAAAGGGACATCCGTGTATTCAGGCGGATATCTTAGGCGACTGGCGAGAAGAGGCAGTATGGAGAAATTCTGATGACACAGAGCTCAGAATTTACACAACAACAGACCTCACACACCACAAGTTCTACACCTTTATGCACGACAGCGTATACCGCTGCTCCGTAGCATGGCAGAATACTGCCTATAACCAGTGTCCGCAGACCGGCTTCTATATAGGCCCGGAAATGGAGAAGCCGCCGGCGCCGAATAATGAGTATATAGGTGGAGCTCCAATTCCGGAATTTACCGAGGAAATCTAAAATTTCCGCATCTCACTACTCACCGAGCCTCGGAGTATACACATACGCCGTCGTCTCGTTGAGCAGCAATCTGCGAAAATTTAAAATTTCCGCATCTTGTGTGGGCTGATGAGGGCATCAGTCTTCGCAACCGACAAAAACCGAGGTAATTTTTGTAAACGAACGGTAACAATTGGTTGTTTGTTTACAAAATATTTACGGAAATGTTGATAATTTATACTATTTATAAGAAAAAACAAAAACATTATTGACCTTTTAGGATTTTTGCGATAAAATAGTAGCGTAGTACAGTGCGTGTATAACGCAGGTGCACCGGAATTTAAAGGAAGAGTAAGAATGAGAATTATTTCAGGATCACGCAGAGGACATAAGCTGCTTGAATTTACCGGACAGGATGTGCGTCCGACAACGGACCGTGTCAAGGAGTCCATATTCAATATAATTCAGGGCTTTATACCTGATTCACGTGTACTTGATATGTTCTCGGGAAGCGGAGCATTGAGCTTTGAAGCACTTTCACGAGGTGCGGCAAGTGCCGTCTGTATTGATACGGACAAGAGAAGTGTGGATATAATAAGAAAAAATGCTTTGTCTCTGAAATTTGAGGACAGGTGCGAAATTATCAATATGTCCTGTATGGATTATGTCAGACGTACAAAGGATAAGTTTGATGTGATTTTTATGGATCCGCCGTATAACAGGGGCTTTATTGAACCGGCACTCAAGGCTATTGTTGAAAATGAGCTGCTGAGTGATGACGGAATAATAATGCTTGAGAGTGACAACACGGATTTTTACGGCGAGATTGAAGGGCTGACGATTTACCGTCAGAGAAAATACGGACGGACTTTTATAACAGTATATAAAAGGAATGATGAAAAATGAGGACAGCAGTTTATCCGGGAAGCTTTGACCCGATAACAAACGGTCACTTAGACATTATCAAACGTGCAAGCAGAATATATGACAGGGTGATTGTTGGCGTTCTGAATAATCCAAACAAGAAAACGCCGATGTTTTCCGTTGAAGAGAGAATTGAAATGATAAAATCTGTGACGGAGGATATTGAAAACGTTGAGGTGGACAGCTTTACGGGCTTGCTTGTTGATTTTGCAAAGGCAAATGATGCACAGGTTATCGTGAAGGGTTTAAGAACGGTGGCGGATTTTGAGTATGAGCTTCAGATGGCATTGCTAAACAAAGCTTTGAATCCTGAATATGAAACGGTGTTTCTTATGACGGATACAAAATATTCCTATATCAGCTCAAGTATGGTTAAGGAGCTGGCAGGATTTAAAGGTAATCTGACGGGGCTTGTACCCGAAAAGATAATTGACAGAATTAAGAAAAAAATATAAATTAAAGAAAGGATTTGAAAAGATGGATCAGCAGGATATGGATATAATGGAAATAATCAACATGATGGAGGAGACTATTGATAAGGCTTCAAACGTTCCGCTTACAGGAAAAATCATGATTGATAAGGACGAGCTTCTTGACTATATTCAAGAAATCAGACTTGTTTACCCGGAGGAGCTTAAGGAAGCTAAGTGGGTAAAGAGCGAGAGAGCAAGAATTTTAAGCGAGGCAGAGGCAAGAGCGGAGACAATCCAGAAGAATGCTGCCGAGACTCAGATGCAGCTCATCAACGAGCACGAGATTTACCGTTGTGCTGAGCTTCAGGCTAAGGAAATCCTTGAGAGTGCCACAGCTGAGGCTATGGATGTAAGACAGAATACAGATGAGTATGTTCAGGATATAATTGAAGACCTCGAAAGAAGAGTAAGCATTGTACTTGAAAGAGTAAAGCAGGACAAAGAGGAATTCAGAAACAGCTAATGAAGGCTCATATATAAAAAAATAATATTAACGGAGCTGGGAAAAGTGAAAATTTTTCAGCTCTTGTTGAGTTTATATAAGCAGCAAACAGTTTTATAAAACTGTTTGCTTAAGATAATAGATAATAGATAATAGATAATAGATAATAGATTTCGAAAATTTTCTTCGAAAATTCTTGATATTATTCATAATTAAGGAGAGGGAAAAATGTTATCAGATATTGAAATTGCTCAGAAGGCACAAATGAAGCATATAAGAGACGTTGCAGCACCGCTTGGTATTGATGCGGACGATCTCGAATACTACGGTAAGTACAAGGCAAAGCTCGGAAGTGACGTTCAGAAGCGTTTTGAAAATGCAAAGGACGGCAAGCTTGTGCTTGTAACTGCAATCAACCCGACACCGGCAGGCGAGGGTAAGACAACAACAACAATCGGACTTGG
>JAZQHZ010000129.1:0-21073 GCA_045540855.1 Clostridia bacterium | reverse complement strand
AATTTAGGTTTATCGGGAAGTTGTTAATGCAGTGCATCGGGACTTTGTCCCCTGCTTATGCAGTTGGTACCCCTACTTACTTTTCTACCTGCAGCAGTAGAAAAGTAAGCAAAAGACTGCCGTTTAAGGGGAAAACATTTTAAAAGATGTTTTCCCCTTAAAAATCCCCTTTCGCTTTGCCCAGCTGTTGCGGCGGGATGAAACCCGATGCCGGACAAGAGTAATTTTGTTGGGTTTGTTTTTGGCAATTTGTGGGTTACGTTTGCAAATTTAAACTGCACCAATTCAAAGGAACTAATTAAAATCTGCAGATGGTACCGTATCGCTTGGAGGGTGCACTCTTTTGAGCAAGCGTCAGCAAGGGAGATTTTCAAGAGGGAAATTCCCTCTTGAACGGCACTCTTTTTCGTTCTTTTTCTGTTGCCGAGGACAGAAAAAGAACCGGGGGTATACGACGTAAGCAATTAAAACTGAATGTCTTGGGGCAGAGCCCGTTTGAATCGTTTGGATGAGTGCAAACACCCCGCCAAATTCAAATTTATTCAGCCGAGCCTCCGGCAAAACCGTTGTATTCGTCTAAATACCACTCTCCGTGCTTGCGGAAGCATACTGAAATCTCGTCGCCTTTGAATACAAGTGTAAAATATACTCCGCCGGTGTGGTCGTCTAAAATCCAGGTCTTGATTTCGAACTTGTTATATTCCGTCCACGCACCCATTGATGTGCATTTGTATTTGTAATTTCCGCTTGTGCCGATTTGTCTGCCGAAATAGTGCGTTTCAGGGAAAAGCGAATCCTTGTAACCATCCATACCAAATTCAAGCCTTTTCTCACCTCTTGGCGTATTGTAGATCAATACGCCGCTCTCGCAGTCAAGCTCAATTCTGTCTATTCCCATCGGATTTTCTTCCAGCTTATATCTACCCTTGCCGTCAAGATGCTCTTTAACGCCTATCACGTGCGGCAAATCCGGCTTTATTTCTGCAAGCTTCGCTTCTGCCTCCAAATCCGTTTCGGTTACCACGTCAAGCTTATTTATTATGTTATTTACAAGTGCCTTTTCAAGCCTTACTCCGTTATTGCCGTCACCTAAATTATCGGCTGTGCATACAAAAATAAAATCCTTATCCGGCACACAGATTACGTCCTGCGAGCCTGCACCGAAAAATGCGTAGCCGTATTCCGTCATCCATATCTGATAGCCGTAGCCCTTTGTCCAGCGGTGATTGAAGCCCGAATCGTTATCAATCTGCTTTGTTGTGGATTCTTTTGCATATTCCTCACTCATCAGACGCACTCCGTCAAGAGTGCCGCCGTTCATATAGAGAAGTCCTAATTTCGCCATATCGTAGAGATTTGCGATAACTCCGCTGCCGCCCCACGAATAGCCGTCCGGTCCCTTTACGCAGTCCACTCCGTCACTTAAATTCATCTTCATACGAAGATATTCCATAAGCCTCATTCCGGTGATACGCTCCACCAAAGCAGAGAGCGTATGTGATGAGGAGGTATCGTAATGATACACCGTACCCGCCGGATGCGTCGGCTTGGTATTGAAGAAGGTTTCCACCCATTCCTTGTCCGTAACCTTATATGTAGTGCCGTTATGGCAGGTTGCCATCATAAGGCAGTCACGAATTGTCATATCATTTACCCACTTATATTCGCTCTTTTTGCCGAAGTGGTCGATAATTTTATCGTCAAGTGAAAGCTTACCCTCGTAAATAAGCATACCGATTGCCGCACCTGTGAAGGTTTTGCTGACTGAATACAGTCTTTGCGGTGTATCGGGTGTTATGCTATGATAGCTCATTTCACTAAAAATCCTGCCATTACGAAGCATAATAAAGCCGTGCATACAAATATCCTTGATTTCATCAACGAAATCAAGCACGCACGATGCAGATATTCCCGCTTCCTTGTAGGTTGTTTTTTGTATGTTCATTGTTTTCTCCTAAAATTCCGATATAAGATATGCAACTATCAAAATAATGCCCCACAATACAGACTCTATTCTTATAATCATCACACCTTTATCCGTTTTCGGTCTATATTTCCACGCTAAAAATCCTAAAACGGGGTACCAACAAAAAATGCCCGCTAAAATAAGCACAATACCTATCGCGATTATAATCAAATTTTCAACCATATGTTCTCTCCCGAAAGCGAAACGGTAGGAGCAACACACATTGCAACGCAATGTCGTGAATCCTGCCCTACCGTTCCAAAACCCATTTAATTTTTTTCTCTTTTCTTTAATACACTGAAACAATATCCCGCTTGCATCAGTAAAGATGGTACTAACGAAACCACCAATGAAACACAGTCAAAACTTTCAAATCTGTAATCAATCACAGCGGCTAAGGGTTGAAAACTAAGATTTAATATGCTTGCTGTTTTTATATCTATAATTGATATAATTACTAAAAATGCTGATATACACCAAATTTCAACTATATCTTTTACTCGGTTTTCGATATTTCCCGCAAATTTATATCCAAAAAACAGATATGCAAATCCAACCGCTAATGAATAAATCAAATACAAAGCAATTTCTGTACTTACTTGTGTCGAAAAATTCATATTTATCATCACAATAAACATTGCCAATATGCAATTTATCACATGGAATAGTATTATTTTGAATAAATTCATTTTGTCAACCTCGCCTTTCTGATTTACAGAAAAAGTAGAATCAACTTATATAAAATCAATTCTTCAGTGACTGCAACGGTGCCGGGATTCTGCCGCCACGTGCTATAAACTCCGCACTTGAACACTTATTCACCGGCATAACCGGACCTGTACCCAATAAGCCGCCAAATTCCACAACATCACCTACAACCGCACCCGGTGCAGGGATTACACGCACTGCAGTTGTCTTGCTGTTTACCATCCCGATTGCCGCCTCGTCTGCGATAATCGCCGAGATAGTCTCTGCTGTTGTATCTCCCGGAATTACTATCATATCAAGGCCTACCGAGCATACACACGTCATCGCTTCAAGCTTCTCCAGTGTGAGTGTGCCTGCCTTTGCTGCCGCAATCATACCTGCATCCTCGCTGACCGGAATAAATGCTCCCGATAAGCCGCCAACTGAGCTTGATGCCATAACTCCGCCCTTCTTAACCGCATCGTTAAGGAGTGCAAGTGCCGCAGTTGTGCCGTGAGTACCGCACTGCTCCAGACCCATTTCCTCTAAAATATACGCAACCGAGTCACCCACTGCCGGAGTTGGTGCAAGTGAAAGGTCAACAATACCGAACGGAACATTAAGACGCTTTGAAGCCTCCATTGCAACAAGCTGTCCCATTCTTGTAATCTTGAATGCAGTTTTCTTGATTGTTTCAGCAACTACGCTGAAATCCTCGCCCTTTACCTTTTCAAGGGCACACTTAACAACACCCGGACCCGAAACGCCGACGTTGATTACACATTCGCCTTCGCCCTCGCCCAAGAACGCACCTGCCATAAACGGGTTGTCCTCAACTGCGTTGCAGAATACCACCAGCTTCGCACACGCAAAGCCCTGTGTATCCTTTGTCAGATCTGCCGCGCGCTTTATAACCTTACCCATATATGCAACTGCATCCATATTGATACCTGCTCTTGTTGAGCCTACGTTTACACTTGAGCATACGAGGTCAGTTGATGCAAGTGCCTCCGGGATTGAGTCGATAAGAACTCTTTCACCGTTTGTGAAGCCCTTGTGCACCAGAGCAGAATAGCCGCCGATGAAGTTTACACCGCAGGCCTTTGCCGCCTTGTCAAGCGTTTTTGCGATTCTGACACACTTATATGTATTCGGGTGATCCAATGCATCAACAAGTGTTGCAATCGGAGTTACCGAAATTCTCTTATTTATAATCGGAATACCGAACTGACTCTCGATATCCTCACCTGTTTTTACAAGATCCTTTGCGTATGTTGTGATTTTTTCATAAATCTTATCACATACCACGTCAATATCAGGACCTGCACAGCTTTTCAAGCTGATTCCCATTGTGATTGTTCTGATGTCAAGGTTTTCCTTATCAATCATATCAATGGTTTCTCTTATTTCAAAAGGATTTATCATTGTTTTTCTCCCTTGTTGTTTATGTATTCATACCTTCGGCTACAAGAAATTTTCGCAGATTGCCTCTTTGAAGGACGCAGACGTATGTTTATACTTCAAGTCCTGAAAAGTGGTGAGATGCGGAAATTTATTGTGCCGATCATATTCTATGCATTGATGTAAATATCTCTTCCCTCTGTACGTGAATTGATAAGCCCATCTCCTCTGCCACTACGCTGAGCTTGTCCGATAATGTCTGTGCTGAGATATCCGAGCTGCGTAAGTCTACGAGCATAATCATTGTGAACATACTCTGCATAATTGTCTGTGAAATATCCTGAATATTTACACCGTTTTCATAAAGAACTGTGCTGACCTTGGCAATAATTCCCTTCTGGTCCTCACCTACTACTGTTACTATTGCTTTCATAATTGTACCTCTTTATTTAATTCTTTGTCTTAAAGCCTCATACATCAGTATTCCACCGGCTACCGATGCATTTAATGAATTTATCTTGCCGTACATCGGGATTGTTGCGATGAAATCGCACTTTTCCCTTACCAGTCTGCTTACGCCGTCACCCTCCGAGCCTACTACTATTCCAAGCGAGCCCTTAAGGTCTATGTTATACATCATTTCACCGCCCATATCTGCTGCGGCAAACCACATTCCCTGCTTCTTCAAGTCCTCGATTGTCTCGGCTAAGTTTGTGACCTTTGCCACCTTCATATGCTCGGTTGCACCGGCGGCTGTCTTTTCGACTGTTGCATTAACACCTACACTGCCACGCTTGGGAATTATCACGCCGTGTACTCCCACACACTCCGCAGTACGGATGATTGCACCGAGATTATGCGGGTCTGTTATCTTATCGCAAAGGATAACAAACGGAGCCTCGTTCTTTGATGCGGCATATTCCATAATTTCCTTTACGCTTGAATAGGTGAAATTACTCACATAAGCAATCACGCCCTGGTGATTGCCGCCCTCGGCAAGTGTGTCCAGCTTTGCCTTGTCCACTTCCTGCAAAATAATCCTTGCTTCCTTTGCCTTCTTCACAACAGGCACCATCGAGCCTTCATACTTGCCCTTCTTGATAAGTATTTTTTCGATAGTCCTTCCTGATTTGATAGCCTCAAGCACAGGATTTCTGCCGATTATCATATTTTCCATACTTTTCTCCGAATATGCTCAAAAACCACAAGAAGATTTTTCTCCTTGTGGATTTGATATGTTTTACTGATTACTTTGATAAGAACTTGTCGTGAATAGCAACAACGGCTGCTTCTGCATTCTTTCTGTCAACTAAAACTGAAATCTTGATTTCTGATGTAGCAATCATACTGATATTGATGTGAGCATTGTAGAGTGCCTCAAACATTGTTGCAGCAACGCCTGCGTTGTTCACCATACCTGCACCAACGATCGAAACCTTTGATACGTCTGTTGATGTGTTGATTTCACGAGCCTTTATTGTATCCTGGTTTTCGTTAATTACGTCTAAAGCTGCCGGAAGGTCGCCCTCTGTTACTGTGAATGAAATGTCCTTTGTTACACCGTCGCCGATTGACTGAATAATAAGGTCAACGCCGATTCCCTTCTTTGCTAAAAGGCTGAAAATTGTAAATGCCTTGCCCGGCGTATCCTCTACTCCGCAAAGTGCAATTCTTGCAACATCATTATCTCTTGTAACTCCTCTTACGAGCATCTTCTCCACTTTATTTACCTCCTTAACGTATGTGCCCTCATTATTATTCAGGCTTGATCTTACCGATAATTTTACATTATATTTCTTTGCCATCTCAACACTTCTGTTGTGAAGCACGTTTGCACCGAGTGATGCAAGCTCTAACATTTCATCATATGAAATCTCATCGAGCTTAAATGCACCCTTGACAAATCTCGGGTCTGCTGTGTATACACCGTCAACGTCTGTGTAAATCTCACATACGTCTGCGTGAAGTGCAGCAGCTAATGCAACTGCTGATGTATCCGAGCCGCCTCTGCCGAGTGTTGTGATATCATCATACTTGTTTATTCCCTGGAAGCCTGCCACAATAACGATTCTGTTCTTGTCAAGCTCATTATTGAGTCTCTCTGTATCTATCGAGCTGATTCTTGCAGCACCGTAGCGTGAATCTGTTTTCATTCCGCACTGCCAGCCTGTCAATGAAACAACCGGATAGCCGAGCTTCTCAATTGCCATTGCAAGAAGCGAGATTGAAATCTGCTCACCTGTTGCGAGAAGCATATCCATCTCACGCTTTGAAGCCTTCGGGTTTATTTCCATTGCCTTCTCGATGAGATCGTCAGTTGTATCGCCCTGAGCTGATACTACAACTACTACACCGTTTCCTTCTTTGTAGGTATCTGTTACACGTCTTGCAACATTCATAACTCTTTCGGCATCTCTTACAGATGTGCCGCCGTACTTTTGTACTACTAAAGCCATTTTATTCTTTACCTCCATTTTATATTACATAAAGCCATAGGATTTATCCTCGACTTCACTTGTTAACTATTTCTGAGACCACGCTACCTACATTGTCTACATCCAGAACTCTGCACATCCATTTATGGCTGTTCTCCTTGAAGAAGTCGTGCATTTTGTTTGTAAATTCGTGGTAGTCGTGATCTATGATTGAGACTATCGTCGGACCGGAGCCACTCAGATAAGTAGCTCTTGAGCCGCATTTATAGCTCATTGTCATTATATCATCAAATCCGTCAATATATGCTTTGCGGTATTGCTGATGCATCTTGTCCTGAACTGCGAATTTGAGCATATCCATATCACCCGTTGCCATCGCCGCAACAAACATTGATGAACGCTGGATATTGAATGCCGCATCGCTTCTTAAAACATATTCGGGCAATACTCCTCTTGATTTCTTCGTTGCAACAAAGAAATCGGGTACCATAATCGCAAACTTTATCTTCGGATCAATTTTTATACTTTTAAACTGCGTTGTGCCGCCTGCCGGCATCGACACACACATTCCGCCGTAAAGTGCCGGAGCAACGTTATCCGGATGCCCCTCCATCTTCGCCGCAAGGTCAAGTATCTCCCGGTAAGACAGTGTTCTGCCCGTCAATACATTTGCCGCCAGCATTCCGCCTATAATACAGCCACTGCTGCTGCCTAAGCCTCTTGTCATAGGGATATGACTGTCCTGCACTATCCTTACGCCCTTGACATTGCGTCCCGTTTCACGGAACACCTCATCCATAGCACGGTATATAAGATTTGCCTTATCCTGCGGAACGTAGCCGGTGGAATTGAGCGTTTCTATCTTTATTCCTTCATCGGTTTCCTCAACCTCAAGCCTTGAATAAAGGCTCAGAGCAATTCCTAAGGTATCAAAGCCGGCGCCCATATTGGCACTTGATGCCGGAACCTTAACCCTTACCATCAGTCAAGAACCTTCAGGGCACTTATTACATCGAGCTTTGAAAGCATTTCCTTTGCCGCACTGCCGTTTAACGGTGCTGTTATAAATGCTGTTTCTGTGCCCTTTCTTATATATGAAACCTCGCCCATAGCTGCATTTACATCTGCCTCTGATGACTTTGTTCTCACAAAGTACTTAAAGCTTACATCATCAGCCATTGCAAAGATGTCCTCTTCAGGCTTTGTCCACATAATGTTCTTGTTGCCGTTTGCTCTTATACAGTCAAGCACGTCTGCAACTACTGCCGATGCAGTAGCAAGCTTACCTGCACCCTTACCGTAGAACATTACATCGCCTACACAGTCGCCCGTAACCATAATTGCGTTAAATACGTCATTTACTGCTGCAAGCGGGCTTTCCTTTGAAATGAACATCGGCGAAACGCTTGAATAGATTTTGCCGTTTTCCATAAAATCAGCATAGCCTATCAGCTTGATTACGCCGTCCGCCTCACCTGCACACTCAACATCGTCAAGTGTAATCTCAGTGATGCCCTTTGTATCTATATTATTGTAGTCAACCTCTTTACCCGATGCAAGTGAAGCTAAAATCGCAATCTTTCTGCACGCATCGAAGCCCTCAACGTCTGCCGACGGGTTTCTCTCGGCATAGCCGTTTGCCTGTGCCTCTGAAAGAGCCTCCTCAAATGTCTTTGAGTTCTCAATCATCTGATAAAGAATATAGTTTGTGGTACCGTTTAAAATACCTGCAATGCGAGTAACATTGTTTGCCGCAAGGCACTGGTGCATCGGTCTTATAACCGGAATACCGCCGCCTACGCTTGCTTCAAACATATAATTTACATTGTTTTCCTTTGCAATCGCAAGAAGCTCACTGCCGTATGTCGCTACCAGCTCCTTATTTGATGTTGTTACGCTTATACCCTTCTGTAAAAGGCTTTTTGTAAATTCATACGCCGGGTGTAATCCGCCCATAACCTCGGCTACCACACTGATTTCCTCATCATTTAAAATATCGTTGAAATCCTTTGTAAAAAGCTCTTTTTCAGGATGGTCATCGAAGTCACGGATATCTAAAATGTACTTAATCTCTACCGCTTCTCCGTTTGTATTGCTCTTGAGCTTACAAGCATTCTGGCGAATAATCTCATAAACACCGCTTCCTACTGTGCCGAAGCCCATTATTGCAACTTTTGCCATTCCTTTTGCCTCCTTGCCTTATTAAAAAATACATTCCGATGTTTTTTTATTCATCATACATATTTTTTATCTATAATTAGTTATTTTAGCACAACAGCACGCTAAAGTCAATACGTGGTTTAACAAAACTTACTTTTTTACCATAGGTTTGTTTTGTATATTTTGGTTAAATATTCACTCCGAACGTCACTTTTGTCCTGTCAGTCAGAATCCCGAGGGTTATTCGATCCACAGCTTATCCTCGTGATCCTTCATTTTTGCGAAAATCTCTTCGTCTGTCATATGATTTTCCCAGTTTGTGATGAGAACAACGTTTCTGTCGTTCTCGTTATAGCTCACATTTCTCTGCCATTGCCAGTAGCCGTTGCCGTCATCCTGGGCTCTTACCCTTGACATAAGGCATCTTATGATATATGCCGAGAACTTCACGTCTGCAAGGCACTCGTTGGCATAGAAATCCTTCCATACTCCATATTCTGCCGCACGCATTTCGTTATTGATATGCTCGAACTTGTCCGCCGCCATACCTAAAAGATAGAACGCACGCATATAACGTCCCTCGGCATATGCACGGTAGGCATTGCAGAAATCCATCACTGCATACATTCCGTAGTAATGAATTTTAGTGTGAAGGAAAATTGTTGCATTGAATAAATCCTTCTTTTCCTCGAAGATATCACTAACCATACTTTCGCAACGGTTATATACCTTATTTATACCCTCTTCACCGTTCTTGCAGATGTCATAAAGCACCTCAATCTGCTGTGCAAATGACTTATCCGCACCGCTTAACCAGTTGAATGCCTTACACGGCGAATTCACGTCACGCATCCACTGCGATGCCATATCTCTTACCGAATAGGTATAGAACTGCTCGCCGCAGTGCTCGTCCTCATGAGTGCCGTAGCTTATCATATTTTCGCTGTATTCGTCATAGCACCACGCAACTCCGTCGATATAGTCAAAGTACTTGCCGCAGAATTTCTCGCTGTGCTCCTCGCCCTCGATTTTCTCGCCAAACCATATCCGGCGGACGGCATCAAGGAAATATGTATGCGGACGGATATTTGATGCGTTTACTATCAGGTAATCGCTCACGCCCTTGTCAAATGCCTCGTGAAGCTCATTGCTCACGAACTCAACCGTATTCGGGAACATTGTGATATGGTTTGCCGCCTGCAAATCGTAGAATGACACGTGATAATAAATGCCGTGTCTGCCGCCGTCATCCGGCACTGCCGGGATACGCGGGTTATGGCTTCCCTGACGGCGTGTCACCATCTTGCCGAAGCCGTTATCTGCCCATATTTTTATAATCTCGTCTCTGAAATGGATATGGCCGCCACGATAAAGCTCTGCAATCTCACCGTAGAGATTTGTACAGCACACTGCATTCTCCACCATTTCATTAACCATATCATACTGCTCATTTATAAGCTGACTGATAAGCTCGCCACGCTTTTCGGGCGTATCATATGAAGGATCGTCCGCCCAGAACGGTCTGTCACCCTGACCACGGAAGCCGAGGTTCCATACAACCTTCATATCCTTCTGCTCTTCAATTCCCTGCTTCCATAAGCCTCTGAACAGCTCAGGATACTTGTCAAATGAAGCCTCCTTATCGGGATATGCACGTGCGAACATCTCTGCACCCAAGGGCTCTGCGTGGTGATGCGAAATCCAGAGTCCCATATCTGACGCAAGCTGACGGTACTTTCTCGAATTTTCGTCCGTACCCGGAATAACCATATTTCCGCCGCAACGTAAAAGTGCCTCAAAGACCATTTCCCACGCCTTGAAATTGTCGCCGTCAACCGTCCATTTTGCGATGATAACCTCGTCATTTATGAACCAGCCGCGGTGCTTTACCTTTGCCGGAAGTGAATAATAATCCTTCGCCGGAATGAATACGTCCTCACGCTTTTCAATGGTCTGATCCATCCAGAACCAGAACGGATCAACATACATAAAGGTTTCGCTTATGTATAACAGTGCATAGACAAAGCCCAGATCCTGCGCGGCATATATGGTCATTGTCTGATTATCCTGTGAAAAACGCACTACATAATCCTCTGCACTAAGCGACGTATCATATGCAAGCATAATTGTATTTTCTTCGCCCTCATAAAGTACCTTTTCCATATCACGAGTGAACATCTTAATCACATACTGCACCGGCTTGGTATTAATCGGTGATATGATTTTTGTATTAAGATTCAGCTTGAATACGTCCATTTTTATTTCTCCCTTGCAAATAAAATCTCATTGTAATTTTATCATAAAACAGCACTCAATTCAATGATTGGCGGGATTTGTAATTAAATTGTAACAAAGGGATTGCCGCCGCAATCCCTTTGTATACCCTTTTATCCTTTTTACTGCATAACCGCCTCTGCATTGGTTTCATTCATTAATGCCTTTGCAGTGAATTCATCTATGCTTGTTAATACACTAAAACCATGCCCTAATTGACCACTCTCATCTACATATACCATCGTATAATATTTCATATCATCAATTTCACAAATTTCGTAATTATAGATAAGTTCCGCTGCCTTTGCGAGATTTTCTCCACCTGATATTCTGTAAAAGTATTTAAATCTGTCCATAGGTGCAAGGTCTGTTTTTATTAATCCTCCACCTTCTGCATTCTTTCTTTCAAACTCATCCTCACAAATATACCAGACACCATACTGTTCCAAAGTTGCCACTTTATCCCAATATCCGTTCCTCTTTAACCAATCAATTGTGTTCTTATAATTCGCATTTATGCTCATATACACATTGTTCAGAATTCCCGCATCCGGATTGTATGGCTGTGAGGCAGTTGTTATTTCTTTCTCTTCACTCTTTATCAGATAATCAAACGCAAGCGAGAAGCTCCAGTGTTCGATATAGTCCATATGCATCTGATTGTAATCAAGCTCGAGGACGTCCTTGCGTACACATTCAAGAAGCTCATTCACATCACCTGTATATGATGATGAACTATGATTTATGCGGATGCTTCTTATATCCTTGATTTCCTCGCTGAAAATCCCCTCATTTGCAATCTTGTAATCCTCGTGCTTATAAAGCTCGTTCATAATCTCACGTTTTTTGTTATTGTCAATTCCGTAACGGCGGTGGATTGTCCGTCCGTTTCTGAGCTTATACTTAATATGTATATTCGTCTGACGTGTGTCACCTGCACACCACTTTTCCTTTGCATCCTCGCCTTCAAGAATTTCCCTGTGCAGTGCAAGTGCGTACTTCTCTATTTCCTCATTATCAACAAACGGCTCCTCGCCCCGATAATAATACTGATAAACCGCCACCTTGTCAATGTCTGAGAGGTCGGGAATTCTCGTTTCATAGCCGAATAAGCTTGTAAATGCCGTTATTGCAAGGATAAGTGCATACACTGCCAGAAATCCGAGATAACCCTTGTAGGCTCTCCACACCTTCAAGGTCTTTTTCAAAGCCATTTCCGAGCCGAAATATACAAGTGCACTCACTATCAGCGACGCCATAATAATAGTCGGTAAATTCTTGCCGATGCTCATACAGAAACCGAATGCGGCAAGTGACAGTATAAATGTCAGCAAATACTTGAATATCGGATTCAGCACTGCAAATGCCGCCACGTCCTCTGCCGTTTCCATTTTTCTCTTCTTATAGAGAACGAGCGACAAAGCATAGAGTATAACTGCCGCAAGTGAGTGTAAAATCACCTTTGAAGCATCAACAAAGCTTGGTGTATCGCAGACGTTATCCGTCACCTCTACTATCCATACAACCGGGTTGTTTTCGGCGAAGAAGTTTAAAACAGTGTTCGTGTCTGCATAGCCGTAAAGAAATGCCATTGCAATTGAGCTGAACCCAAGTGCGATAAGCACAAGGAATACGTGCAGTAAAAAGTTAAGCACTGCAACGGCGAAGCTATTACCCGTAAGCATTGCCGCAAATGTGGAATATGCAAACATCACGAATATGCAAAGCAGATTTACACCCATCCATATCATACACTCGCCTGCCGTAAAGAGATAGCCGTAGCCGGTAAAGGTCATTACGGTGAGTATAAGTGTGTTAAGCACAACAGGTGCCGCCATAAGGGTAAGACCTGCAAGTGCGGTTGAAATAAAGTTTTCCTCACGTGTTACGGGCAGACCGTGGGTAAATATCGCCTGCTTTTTTGAGTGGGCAAAGCGATAAATCAGCATTGCCGTCACCGCCGAGGCAATAATTGCGATTATTACCGACGGCAGTATATATGTACCGTAACACAGAAGGATATGTCTGACTTCAGACGTCGCTTCTATATTAGCTCTTTTACCCATAAGAATTGGCATTCCCGTTATCATAAACAGGATAACAAAATAGAACACCGAGCCCCAGCAAAACCGCCGTAGCGTTGATTTATATATGCCTTTGTTAAATAGTTTCATATTGTTTCCTCCTTTAGTGCAGCTTTTCCTCGGATTGCAAGAGATTGAGAAGGGACGGTAAATCGTTTTCATCTATATCAGTAATAACATATGCATACTTATCCAATTTATGGTCTGCTCTTTTTTTGCACAAAGCATAATATTTCTTATTTTTCTCCTCCGCTATTCCATGACTGTAAATAAAATCTTCCGTCTTACGCCAATCTTCCTGTGTATTAATTTTATACAACGGAACATATCTTAAATCTTCATCATAAGGCAGAATTTCATCGCTATCCTTAGTCGGCATCCTATCCCATGTATCATCACAGATATATAGCTCTTCATTGAATTTCCAGGTTATTCTATCCCAATAGCCGTTATCCTTAAGCCATTGAAGTGTATTTTTATAATTCGGATTAATCTCTAATTCTTCCTTATTATTGCTTACTTTTCCGCTGTCATATTTTACGGGATATTCTATTTCCACCGTCATTTCACACATTTTTATATCCTCTCCAGGGTACATCTGATTATAGCTCAACTCAGAAATATCTTTACGAATACATTCAACAAGCTCCTTGCGACCGCCTATATCATTCCAGATATTAACACTGCTAACTTTAATTTCTCCCGGATTCATCATACCTTCACGAAAGATCTTTTCATTATTTTGTTTGTAAACCTCATATTCATAAAGTTTTTCTGTGATTTCTCGACTTTTATCATAATTCACCTTATATTTTCTGTAAATAGTTCTTCCGTTTTTAAGCTTATAACTAATAAATACTTCGGGGCTGTAATATCCGGCAAACCATTTTTCCTTTGCCGTATCACTTGATAATATCTCTTTATGAATATCAACTGCAACCTTTTTTATTCCCTCGTCTTCAAGATATCTATCACCCATATAGCTAATATATGTACGGATTGCCACACTCTCAACATTCTCAACTTCTGGAACATAGCTTTCAAATCCGAAAAAGCTTGTCATTGCAAAAATTGCAACCATTACCCCGAATACTCCTGCAAAGCACAAATATCCTTTATAGCTTCTCCATACTTTAATCGTCTTTTTCAAAGCCATTTCCGAACCAAAATATACAAGTGCACTCACTATAATAACAGCCCATATCAAAACTCCCGGATTTTCCTGTCTTGGTGCTGCAGCTATACCAAACGCCGCAAGTGCACTAAGTAATGTGACAATATACTTATACATCGGAGCAATCCTTTTAAAACCAGCCACATCCTCCGCAGTTTCCATTCTGCGTTTTTTATATATCAAAAATGCAATTGCATATACTATCAGTGCCGCAATCGCATGCCACACTGCAGACCATTTATCAACTGATTTACTGATAGCATTTGCCTGCCCTATCACCCCAAAAATCCACGCAACCGGATTTGTAGCATTTATAAAATCCCAATATTCATATGCACTTGGATATCCGTAAAGAAATGCTCTTGATAAACTGTCAACTCCACCCAGAAACATAATAAAAAGCAGATGAATAACAATATTTATAACCAATACCGCAAAGGTGTTTCCCGTAATCATCGCCACAAGCGTAGAATATGCAAACAGTACAAATACACACAACAAATTTATTATCATCCACGCAAAGCACGATTTTATAGTAAACAGTTCGCCATATCCCGATGCTGATATTATCATCAGAACAATTCCGTTTAATATAATAGGTGCCGCCATAAGCGTAAGTCCGCCAAACACTGTTGATGTATAGTTTTCCGTTCTACTTACCGGAAGACTGTGTGTAAATACAGACTGTTTCCTTGAATGCACGAACCTGTACACAAGCATCGCCATAACCGTCGGAACAATTATCCCCATAAGTATTCCGGGAACAAGCATATCATAATCCAACAGATATGGTATAGTCATATATGATTTAAACTCTGTGGCTCCCGGTTCTTCATTCATCAGTATCATCATGCCAGTCACCATAAACAACAGCACAAAATACACCACCGAGCCCCAGCAAAGCCGCCGTAGCGTTGATTTATATATGCCTTTGTTAAATAGTTTCATATTGTTTCCTCCTTTAGTGCAGCTTTTCCTCGGATTGCAAGAGATTGAGAAGGGACGGTAAATCGTTTTCCTTTATATCTGCAACTATCGAATATGTTTCGTTCCAATTTTTCCAGCAAATCGAATAATATTTGTCATCCTCATGCTCACTTACTTCATAACTGTATATAAAATCACAAACAGACTGTAAATCATCAGCTTCAGATATTTTATAAAGGGCTGTACAATAGCCATCATATGGTATATTTTCTTTTCTGAAAATATAGAGCTCCTGATTCAAATCAAGCTTGGACTTATCCCAATATCCGTTATCCTTCATCCACTGAACTGTATTTTTATAATTTGTGTTTATATCTTTGTCTATTGTTATATGCCCTCTGGGATAGTCCTTATCAGTAACATAAAAATGATAAATATAAACCGGCACAGTACATCTCACTATATGTTTTGAGTCCATTTGGCTATAATTGAGTTCTGAAATATCCTTACGTATGCATTCTATAAGTTCTTTCTTTTTTTGCGGGTCTTCAATCCCATATTGACCATTTATCTCAACCAATGCCTTCTCTTCGTCAAGATTTTCCGAAAAAATCTCTTCTGATGCCTTTCTGTATTCATCACCGGCATATACTTTCTCAAGCTCATAACTCACATTACTGCTGATTTCATAATATCTCTTCAGGCTCAGACCATTTTTTAGTCTGTAATTTATGTATACATGATGAGATATCCAATGTCCCGAACCCGGATAACACACTTTACTTGCTTCGTCATCTTCAAGTATTTCTCTATGAATTTCCGTCACCTTTTCTTTCATTTCATCACTATACATAAACGGCTCAACTTCATCGTTATTGAACTTGCTGAGCGACACACATTTTATATCACTCACATCAGGCACTCTGGTTTCATATCCGAATACACTCGTAAATGCAAGTACCGCCATCATCATCAGCATCACACCAGCATATCCAAGGTATCCTTTGTAACTTTTATACACTTTCGTCTTCTTCTGCAAAGCCATCTCTGCACCAAAGTAAACCACTGCTCCAATCAAGAGCATATATATTATGCACTTAATAATTCCACTGCCGCTTGTTCCGTAAATCCCTGCACCATACATAAACGGAATCATTGACACAACAACTGTAAATATGTATTTATAAATTGCCGTACATTTCTTGAATGCTGCTACATTTCCTGTATTTTCTGTTTTTCTGTTTTTATACAAGAAAAATGATATAACATAGACTATCAATGCAAATAATATATTCCATAGTACCTCTGATATATTTATTGCATCGCCCAGATAATCTCTTGCATATATCCATTCAAACATTTTGTTTACAGGAATATTTTGTCCTATATCCTCCACCATTTTTACTCCCGGATAACCATACACGAAAGCATCAATGATAAAAGCCGCACCACGCAATGCCAACACAGGAAATACATAAATCACAACATTTATCACTAAAACAGCTAAAGTATTTCCGGTAAGCACCGCCGAAAGAGTCGAATACGCAAATAAGATGAATACATTAGCAAGATTCATTGCCATCCATTTGATGCATATTTCTATTTCCATCACTTCGCCATATCCACATAGTGACATCAGACACATGATAAATCCATTCAACACAACCGGTGCAAAAATCAATGTCAATCCGCCCAACATCGAAGATATAAAATTTTCATTCTTACTTACCGGAATACTATGTATAAATATAGAATGTTTAGTTGAATGCAGGAATCCATATACCTGCATTGCAATTACAACCGACATTATAACCGCAACCACAAGCATCAACATAGAAAGCACAAAATCAAATACATACACACTGTGATCAATTTGTGAATTTGGTTTATACTTGAGAAATATCGGCATTATATTAGTAAGAAACAACAGCACAAAATACACCACCGAGCCCCAGCAAAACCGCTTTATTGTGGATTTATAAATCCCTTTATTAAACAATGATGTTCTTAAAGTCATAGCCAAGACCTCCAAGCTCGTATATAAACACTTCCTCCAATGTCAGGCTTATTCTCTCGCACAGCATTGGCGAAAGCTCCTTCATCTTTTTATCAATCTTTTCCATATCACCCTTCACTATCACGTTATACACCGCACCCGTTCTTGAAATATGAAGCACATCCTCCGTCTTTTCAAGTGCCGCACTCATTTCGTCCGTCAGCACTACCTGATACTTAAACACAGATCCCTTTAAATCGTCAAGCGGCTTTTCAATTATCATTCTGCCCTGATGGATAACACCTACCCAGTCGCAGATGTCCTCCAACTCACGCAGATTATGCGATGAAACAAGCACTGTCATTTCACGGTCAATCACGTCTGCAATAACCATATTCAATACCTGCTTACGCATCACCGGGTCAAGTCCGTCAAGTGGCTCGTCAAGGATAAGCACCTCCGGCATTGCCGACAGCGACAGCCAGAACGCCACCTGCTTCTTCATTCCCTTTGACAGCTTTCTTATCTGACGCTTTTCTCCTATTTTAAATATTTCCTTTATTGCATTATATCTCTCATAGCTCCACGTCGGGTAAATATCCGCATAAAATGCCGCCATTTCCTTTATGGTGTATACACTGTAATAAAACCAATCGTCCGAAATGCTTAAAAATCTCTGCTTTATCTTCGTGTTCTCATACACCTTTTCGCCGTCTATTGTAATCTCGCCACTCTCCGGCACCAGCACGCCCGTTATGTGATTTATAATAGTAGTTTTTCCTGCACCGTTAGGTCCTACAAGACCGTAAATCGTGCCCTTTTTAACCTCAAGTGATATATCATCAAGCACCTTATAATCATCAAAATGCTTTGTTACGTTCTTTACCTTAATCATTGTCATAATTATTAATCCTTTCTCAAAATCAAGTCTGAAAGAAATTTTCGCAGATTGCTGTTTTGAAAGGCGACAGTGTACGATGGTACTCCGAGCCTTGAAAAATAGTGAGATGCGGAAATTTATTCAGACTTTTACTCCTTCTGCGAGTATACGTTTCTGATAACATTTTCGATTTTTTCCTTACTTTCGCCCATATACATCAGCTCCTTGACCGCTTCTGTAAGTGCAGTGTACATTTCTTCAATCCGTTCTTCGTTTTTCACGTCCTTAACCGAGGCTACAAAGCTGCCCTTTCCCTTGACGCTGTATATAAATCCCTGTGCCTCAAGCTGCTTATATGCCCTCTGTACGGTATTGGGATTGACCGTCAGGCTCATTGACAGCTCTCTTACCGACGGCATCTGCTCATCAGGCAGTAATATTCCGTTCACTATCAACTCACGAAAACGTGCCTCAATCTGCTCGTGAATAGTTCTGCCGTCCTTGTAGTCCAAGCTTATCATTGTTACACCTCCCTTTTAACTGTATTAATTGTATTAGTACAGTTAGTATAGCATATATAGATACAGTTGTCAATAGAATTCCATAAAAAAACTTATTTCGCCCGGTTTTCATAGACTAAATAAATAAAAAATAGCATATTGCACAAAAAATAACTGTGGATTTTTAACAATTCAGCAGTGAAAAATACGTTTAAAGTTTGTTTTATGGTGGTATATATTAGTATAAGGGCTTGCATTCAAATCAGATGTAAATCGAGAATGCTCGAATTATATAGATATTTATACATAGAAAGAGGGTAATCAAAATGAAAATGGAAGCAATAAGAAACATCGCCGTTATGGGTCACGGTAAGTGCGGTAAGACTACAATGACAGAGGCAATGCTCTATAATGCTAAGATGACAGACAGATTCGGAAAAGTAGCTGACGGAAATACAGTTACTGACTCAGATCCTGAGGAAATCAAGAGAGGCTTTTCGATTTCAACAGCAATCGCTCCTCTTGAGTGGAAGGATATGAAATATAACATTATAGATACTCCGGGATTTTTTGACTTTGTAGGCGGAGTTAAGGAAGGACTTCGAGCAGCAGACAGTGCACTTATCGTTATGAGCGGCCGTAGCGGCGTTGCAGTAGGTACAGAGCAGGTATTCAAGTATGCTAAGCAGAAGGGCGTTCCGGTAATGTTCTTCGTAAACAAGATTGATGACGACCGTGCAGATTATCAGAAGACACTTGAGGAAATGAAGGCTGCATTCGGTAAGGCAGTTACTCCGTTCGTATACCCGATTAAGGAGGGTGACGAATTCAAGGGCTTCGTTGATATCGTAGATATGACAGCAAGACGCTATAACGGTATCTACCGTGAGGAAATGCCGGTTCCGGAGGGTATGGCAGACGTGATTGCACCGCTTCGTGAAATGATTATGGAAGCTGTTGCAGATACAGACGAGGAGTTAATGGTTAAGTACTTCGAGGGTGAAGAGTTCACTGTTGACGAAATCAAGGGTGCTATCCGTAAGGGTGTTAAGGAAGGTACTATCTATCCGGTATATTGCGGAAGCGGTCAGGAAAACATCGGCGTACGTTCATTAATGGACGGTATCGGCAAGTATTTACCGGCTCCGTCAGAGATTACTCAGGTTGCACGTGATGCATCAACAGCTGAGCCTGTTGAGGTTGTTCAGAGCGAAGAGGAAACAACAGCAGCAATCGTATTCAAGACAATTGCAGACCCGTATGTAGGTAAGCTCTCATTATTCAGAGTATATTCGGGCGAAATTAAGTCAGATTCAACATTATATAATCCGAACAGGGCTTGTGAGGAAAAGATTGGTAAGGTATACACAATCTGCGGTAAGAAGCAGACAGAAGCTAAGATTATCAAGGCAGGCGATATCGGCTGCGTAGCTAAGCTTGACAACACAAAGACAGGTGATACACTCTGTGCAAAGGGCAAGAACATTATCTTAACAGGTATCGAGTTCCCGGCACCGGTATTACAGATGGCAGTTGAGCCGAAGGCGAAGGGTGACGAAGAGAAGATTATCGCAGGCTTAACAAAGCTTATGGAAGAGGATCCGACATTTGCAGTCACAACAAATTCGGAGACAAAGCAGACTCTCATCAACGGTCAGGGTGAGCAGCATATCGACGTAATCGTAAGCAAGCTCCTTGCAAAGTACGGAACAAACGTAGTATTATCAGATCCTGTTGTACCGTACCGTGAGACTATCTTAGGTACAGCTACCGTTGAAGGTAAGCACAAGAAGCAGTCAGGCGGACACGGACAGTTCGGACACGTTAAGATTGAGTTTACACCGGGAGTATCGGAGGAAATGGTATTTGAAGAGAACGTATTCGGCGGAAGCGTTCCGAAGAACTACTTCCCGGCAGTTGAAAAGGGCTTAAGAGATTGCTGTGAGCACGGTGTGTTGGCAGGTTATCCGGTAGTTAACTTAAAGGCTACATTATTAGACGGTTCATATCACCCGGTAGACTCATCAGAAATGGCATTCAAGACTGCTGCTTCACTCGCATTCAAGGAAGGCGTTAAGCAGGCTAAGCCGGTATTGTTAGAGCCAATCGGTACATTAAAGGTATATATCCCGGAGAACATCATGGGTGATGTAATCGGCGATATCAACAAGCGTAGAGGAACAATTATGGGTATGGGCGAAAGCACAATCGAAGGCCTTAATATGGTTGAGGCAACAGTACCGATGAGCGAGATGTTCAAGTACGCAACAGACTTACGTTCAATGAGCCGCGGCAGAGGACAGTTCACATTTGAATTCACAAGCTATGAGCAGGCTCCGGCAGCAGTTGCCGAGAAGGTTATTGCTGATGCAAAGAAAGATTGATTGACAAAGAGGGCGTTTTTATAAACGCCCTCTTTTCAATTCACAATTCATAATTCATAATTCACAATTGCGGAAATTTTTCATCCTTTGGATGAAAAATCATTTTATATTTGGGTTTAGCGGGATGTTTGGAATGATTAAAAAAATGCCTCCCTTGCCTAAAGGGAGGTGGCAAATCTATGCAGCGCATAGATTTGACGGAGGG
>JAZQHZ010000128.1:0-4226 GCA_045540855.1 Clostridia bacterium | reverse complement strand
TATACAGTCTGTTTTTATTTCTTAAGTTCACTTCCGCACTCCTTTATATAAGTTACATAAATCTTTAAAATTGCTTTCTAAATTGAACTCTGCTCCTCTTTTAACGTTTTCAGTAAACATTTCAAATAAACTTTCTTTATCATCCAGTACGGTTTTTAGCACAGACATTGTACCTTCCACGTCACCCGGCTGAATATAATATGCATTAACTCCGTTTTTCACAATTTCCGGAACCGCTCCGACAGGTGTCACTACAAGTGCCTGCCCTGATGCCATTGCCTCCATGATAACAACAGGCATACCTTCTCCATATGACGGAAGAATCATTATATCCGACTCAGCAAAAATCTGCTTTTTCTCTTCGCCTGAAACATAGCCATGCTCTTTTATTCTGTCTCCCAAAATGTCTAATAATTGGCTATATTCATTTTTTATATTTTCATCCGTAACCTGACCGCAAATATGTAAAGTATAATCTTCCCTGCCAAGTTTTACACAGGCGTTTAATAAATCAATAATCCCTTTACGCCTGTCTATTGAGCCGATAAATAACAGATCAATTTTGTCTTTTGTCAGGAAACGTTCTTTTTTTCTTTCTATCTCCGAAATATCATATTTCATATCATGGAATGTATATAATAATTCACATTTTCCTGCAAGAGATATATTATTTTCAAACTCCGCTTTCGTCTGTTCCGACAAAAATATAATCTTATCTACACATTCCGCTAAAATCTTTTTACAAAATCTGTTCAAAATAATATTTCCGGGCATTATTTTCTCATACTCTGCAAAATGAATGCTCAAAAAAATGTTTTTTACATATTTACGCACTTTCCATATTATGTATAAATCTTTTATTAATGTTGCTTTTCGTGAAGTGTGAATATGCAGTATTTCATATTTCGATTCAGTCAGATACTTTTTAAGAGTCTTTACTGTATGGATTGGTCTTAATATAAAATCCTTTATATGGTTGTTTTTGCAATTAATTGTTTTTTCGTTATAATTAAAAACACGAAGATTTACATTATTTCCGATAAATTTTTCACTGTTGGCTTCATAGCAACTTACTATTTTCGCTATTCCGCCTACATATCCTTCATCCACAGGAATCCCTGCACACATTAAAACATTTATCATAACCAATCTCCAAACAATTCTTAAAATAATTTTTTCATCTCATCAATATATTTCTCATAATGAAATGTTTCTTTCATTTCCTCGCACTTATTCTTTATCTTGCGATATTCATCCTGACTTATATTAAGTGCTCTCTCCAATGCTTCTTTAACATATTGCTTTTCGCAATCCTTTATTAAAACGCAATTTTCCATATCACAAAGATATTCACTCAAATCGCTTGATGCATTTGTTATTACCGGCACACCTGCCGTTACAGCCTCTGCAAATTTCGTCGGGAAGCCGGCTTTGTTCTGTAAATTATTTTCACGTACAAACACCGAAAAATCGCTTTTTTTCAGGCTGCTTATCACCTCAGTATGAGGAATACGTCCCTTAAAATTTATTTTTTCGCCAAGCAATTCAAGATTTTTTTTATGCTCCGGATATGACGTCAGGTACTGTTCCTTCGTTATGCCTACTACCTGCATTTCATATTCCGTATCCGTCTTTATCTCCGTAAGTGCCTCTATAAATACATTGAGTTTGTCCTTACTTTTTCCCGGACTTCCTGCATAAGTAAACAGCAACTTATCCGATTCCGGATATTCCTGTTTCCATTTCATATCCGAAGTATCTGTCAACGGCGGAATATATACTGTATTTGTACTTTCCTTGTAATAGTCATACAAATACCTGCTTATGGCTATTATACCGTCTGTTTTTTTATGAAGCAGCTTCATTCTTACGCCAGTATCAATATTTTTAATTGGATTCTTCGATTTTGCATACCATTCTGTACAGTCTGATATTACCTTTATTCCTTTTTTCTTTGCATTGCCCAACACCTTCGCAAGTGCCGCCGCCTGATAATTATATACTATAATCGCCTCAACATTATCAGTTACTGACAATACTTTTTTTAATGCTTTTATAGATGTAAGGTATCTGTACCACTCAATCCCTTTCGGATATTTAACCGAATAGCAATCAAAGCCCATTATGTCGTGCTTTGTTTCTAAAACGTCTGTACCGGCATCATCGGAAACATCTATAAATACAATTTTATAGCCCAGTCTGCGTAAAATTTTAGCGTTGTTAATCACTCTCGATGCTGCGGCATTTTTATCAGGAAGTCTGAAGCCGCCTATGTATACAATTGTACCCTTCATCTTGTTTCTCCGAGAACCTTCTTTATTTCATCCATATAAGCATCGACAACAATCTGTCTGTCAAACTGATTTTCTACCTTTTTACGGCCGTTAAGTCCCATCTGCTTCTTTTCTTCATAGCTGAGCTTTATGAATTTCTCAATCTTTTCAATGAGGTCGTCACTGTCCTGCTGATTAACTATATAGCCCGTTACATTATCGTCTATAATCTCACGGCAACCGCTTCTGTTGGTTGTTATAATCGGTCTGCCGCTTGCGGCACTTTCCAAAAGAACATTTGCCATTCCTTCAGGATAATATGTAGGAAGGACTGTGCAGTGTGTTATCTTAAAGATTTCTCTTACATCGGAAACAAGTCCGTGATAAATAACTGTTCCGTCGTTTTGCAATTCCTTCAATATATCGCCGTATTCCTGGTCACACGATCCACATATATGGAATCTTGTATCCGGATACTTTTTGCGGATATATTTAGCCGCTTCAAAGTATTGCTCAATTCCCTTTTCCTTCATTATTCTTGCAATAAACACAAATTCCGTTGTTTTATCCTCCGGATACTCCATAACACTGAATTTGGTTGTGTTCACTCCTGAACCCGGTATAAGCCTGTGCTTTCCCAAGGCAATTTTGGCTTTTTCAAAAAAAGCTCTGTTTTCCGTATTTTGAAAAAATACACAATTAACCTTTTTGAATGAATATTTATATATAAGTGTAAGCATTTTTTGCAGCATTCCGGGATATTCAACTGCCGTTCCCAATCCGGTAATATTTACTATGTACGGTATCTTCATCCACGATGCTATCATTCCGCCATATAAATTCGGCTTTATTGTATACGAAAGTATCACATCCGGCTTGACCTGCTTTATTATTTTTCTGTACCGTCCTATTAATTTCAGCTCCTGAAACGGATTTGTACCGTGCGGATCGTGCGGCGAGTCAATAAATTTACAGCCCATATCAGTCAATAAGTCGACACGGTCACCATACGGCAATGTAAGATATACTTCATAACCTTCATTCAGACATGCCTCTATTGTCTCTTTTCTAAGCGTATATGCGTATACGTGATGATTGATTATCATCAATATCCTCTTTTTCATCGTTTATTACTCTCCGTTTTTCTAACAATACTAAAAATGCGTACACTATAACCCATTATATATAGTTTTACTTATATAGTATACCACAATACACAGACAAAATCAAGCGATTTTTTCATATTATCGCTATAACACAACAAAAATCCACTATTTTTTTCCAACAACCAAAAAAAGTACGGTTTTATCCGTACTTTTGATTCTTATTTTGCACCGCTTCCTGTCAGCACAACCTGGATTGTTTTCAGAATAACCTTGAAATCAACCATAAAAGACCTTGTTTCTATGTATTTCATATCATATATAATCTTTTCTTCCGGTAAAAGATCATATCCGCCGTTTACCTGTGCAAGCCCCGTCAATCCCGGAGTAACTGCCAGACGGTTTGAAAATCCGTGTATATACTTTTCAAATTCATTATAGAAATACGGTCTTTCAGGTCTTGGACCTACCAGACTCATATCTCCTGCAAGGATATTAAATATCTGTGGAAGCTCATCAAGACGGTATTTACGAAGCGTTGCCCCAAGCGGTGTACGTCTCGGATCGTCTGTATTGCTCCATTGAGGACCTTCCTTTTCCGCATCAAGATGCATTGTCCTGAATTTATATATGTAAAACTCCTTGCCGTTTTTGCCGAGTCTTTTCTGCTTGAATATTGCTTTTCCCGGAGAATCTATTCTTATCAGGATTGCTATTACCAGCATAATCGGCAACAGCACAATTCCTACCGGTACAGAAAACACAATATCAAATAATCTTTTTATTACTTTACTGTAAAAATTGTTATTCGGAACAACCTCGTCAATAAAATACTCTTTTTTTTCTTCTG
>JAZQHZ010000127.1:0-15067 GCA_045540855.1 Clostridia bacterium | reverse complement strand
TGAATTCAATGCACCCTTCATCAACATATTGTCTATACGCTCACGAGTAATCGCATAGCTTCTTTGAAGTGGCTGCATGACCGCATATTCACGATATATAAACTCTTCATTTGTGTATATCTTGCAATATTCATTTTCTTCAAAATCTGCATACAGCTTTGTAATAACAGAGCGGTTTTCTGCTGTAATTTCATTCTTCTTATCACCCAATGCTTTACGGAGCTTAGCATAAAATGATGAAGCATCAATAAGCTGTATTTTACCTTTTCTTTCGCTTCGTTTATTTTTTGAAAGCACCCAGATATATGTAGCAATACCTGTGTTATAGAACAAGTCTGTCGGCAATGCGATAATTGCCTCAATAAGATCTTCTTCTAAAAACCAACGTCTTATCTGGCTTTCACCCGATACCGTACCGCCTGTAAAGAGTGGACTTCCGTTTTCTATAATAGCAGCTCTGCCAAAGTCATCGTCCATTTTATCAACAGCTGACTGTAAGAACAGCATCTGCATATCGCCTGAGCCGGGCAGACCTGCTCCCCAGCGACTATCGTCACCTTTTTCGTGTTCGTCCTTAACTGCCTGTTCTACTCCCTCAGCCGCGTCTTTACCGCCCCATGGTGTTCCAAATGGTGGATTTTCTATAACAAAACGCATTTTTGTACCCTTAAATCGATCATCTATCATTGTATCTTGATAACAAATGTTTTCTGCATCCTGCCCCTTAATAAGCATTTCTGCAAGACAAATTGCATATGATTCAGGGTTTATCTCTTGACCGAAAAGACGAACATTTGCCGTAGGATTATAACGCTTTATATAGTTATAGCTTGTTGAGAGCATACCGCCTGTACCACATGCTTGGTCTAAAATTGTGATTACCTTGCCATCATCAAAAATATCGTCACAGCCTTCCGCAAGCAAAATATTAACCATAACCTTGATAATATCTCTGCCTGTGTAATGATCACCTGCTTCTGCATTTTCCGAGAATTTACGGATAAGCTCCTCGAATATATATCCCATCTTTACGTTATCAATCGTCTTGGGATTTAAATCAAGCTCTGAAAATGCTTTTACTACACTAAGAAGTCTATTGTTTTTATCCATTTTATCGATTTGTTTTCCGAATTCGAGACTATTGATAATATCCTGCACATTCGCCGAAAAGCCTTGAATGTAGTTTTTAAAATTATCTGCAAGATGGTCAGAATCGTTCACAAGTTCCGCAAGGTTATATTCACTTGTATTATAGAACTTAAAACCAGAAATTCTACGCATTGCTTTGTCCGGATAATTAGGATTTGCCTTGAATTGCTCTATAACTGCATCTTTTGTATCTTCTAAAGCACATTCAAATCTACGTATAATCGTCATAGGGATAATAACATCTTTGTATTTATCACTCTGATACGGTCCTCTTAATTTATTTGCAATTGACCATATAAAATTTACTTCTGTTGAAACATCTATGGGAGAGTCATCCCACATTGCATCAATAACTATTTTTTCTGCCATTGTTTTTCCTCCTTCGGTATTTAGCTATTATCTCCTCATTTAATTTTACCATCTTTATTATTCTTTAATTAGGAGTATTAATCTTCTTTCTTTTCACTTTCATCATCAACAAGCTCCATAATGTCAGAAAGGTCACACTGAAGACCTTCACAGATTTTAATCAAAACACCAGTTGTTATATTTTCACCTTTGCCCAGTTTGGCAATAGAAGCTGTGCTGACACCGCTAACGGTCTTCAATTCACTTCTGCTCATATTCTTATCAATCAGCAGCTTCCATAATTTTTTGTAGGTAATTGTTTTAGCCATGTGTCTCTTCTCCTATTCTTCTAAATTAATAACTATCTACACTGTTACGAATGCTCTTTAAAAAGCCATATACGCCTTGTGTTTCATCCTGCGTAAATTCAACTAATCTAATTGTACTATAATCCACCACCTCAGCGGCAGGAATTTCATTCTCAGCAATGATAATCTGATTATCACCACAGTTCTGAATTATGTAATTAAACAAAGAAGCTCTCATACCAGGATCAGCCAACTCGTCAGCTCGAACCTTTTCTTTCAAAGTAAGAATCGGCGAATCCAGAATCAACATAGCAGGACGATAAGCACAACCGTCTTCTAGTGTCTTCATTAACGAAAACAGAATAATACTGTTTAAAAAAGCCCTGTAACCTTTACCTTCATCAGCCTTACGTTTACCATTAACAATGGCATCATATGTTTCTGGCGAAATACGTGCACTTGTACAATTCGGGTATCCACATTTTTTCACAATATCCTCAAAAGTATCACTCCACTGCTTCCAGCGCTCCATATCAATCTGTTTCATCGGATGAAATACAAGCTTTTCGTCGTCTTCCTCCATTTCACGTTCAAAGACATCTGAGTTAAGATCAACAGACATTGCATCAACAGCCGACAACTCATGTTTGATTTGTACAATACGCTTATAGGATTCCAGCATATCTCTCAGTTGTGTGGCTTTCGGTTTCAACCCTCTACTAATCATCAGTGTTATTTCATTATTCTGTTTGTTAAGATCCTGAAGCTGTGCTTCTAATACGCAAATTTCTTGCTGGATATCCTTTTCCGCTTCTTTCAAGTCATCTAGTTGCATTGTAATACGGTCCAATTCCACTTGAGAAGCTTGTGCATACGCAATACGCTGTCCGGGCTTATCCTGCATGGAACTATCGCAAAATGGGCATTTAACGACCTTCTTACGCTGAGAACCTTTTTCCTCACCATCAATGATGAATCGGAGCCTCTTTATATCAGAATTATACTGTGTGCGCAGCGCCTTGTAACGATCTCTGAGATATGTGGCCTCTTCCAATTTAGAGCTAATGTCAAAGATCTCCTCCATCAATTTACGGCTTCGTTCAGTTGCCTCATAGATTTGGCGCTCAATAGATGCGATTTCTTCTAATGTAGATTCCATTTTAGACTCAACATCAGTATCCCCAACTTTTGCAAGTTCTTCTTCCAAAACACTACGCTTCTTTGTTAAATCTTGTATTTTTTCATTAATATAAATAATAACAGCGTTCTTTTTGGCTTTCTTCAGTTCACGCTCTTTTTTACTTTCAACAGGAACTATCTCATGCAAATCTTCTCCTGTAAAAAGAAAGTGTAACGCTGTTAAGCATGCTGTGATTTTCGAATGCCTAGGAACATCAAACGCTGGTATTTTCTCATAAATATTATCTTCATCGATAAAATACGAATGAAGAAAACTTCTGTTTGTAAGGTTTTGCTGAACAAACGCCTGAGTAGAAATAATCTGGCATCTTTCCTTAATTCCCATCAACTTCAACAACATATCACTATACTCTAATTTCGATATGCTGTAATCATTAGAATCAACATCTTCAAAATCACTTACAACAGTAACTAAGTTTTCACCTACATCACTCTTTTTGCCGTTTTTATCGTCAATAATCCTTCTGGTCATCTGAACAGTTCTTCCATCTATAGACTCCATTGTCATATGAATAGTGTCATAACCAGTGCTTAATCTGGTGAATGGTACTTCTGAAGCACCAAACATGAAATTGATACAGCTAATCACATAGGATTTACCGGAATTTGATGGTCCATGCAAAATATTAACACCTTTATCAAAAGTCACCTGTGAAAATTCAACTTTAGGACCAGAGGCTCCTACACTTTTAATATAAAATCTACTCATTCTCTGGCTCCTTTCCTCAACGATTCTGCTGACATTTTATTAATTTTATTTATTATAGTGCGCTCTGAAACATCAGAGACAATATTTACAATTTTTCTTGCTGTGTTGCGATATACTTCAGCATACTCGCTTTCCAAATTAGCGCTATACTCAAGGCCTGTATCTGTTATGGAATAAAGGATTCCTGCATCCGAGTTGTCCGGCCACGCAAACCCATCTAAGACCAACTGTTTTAATGCCTGTCTTACAATTTCACGACGAGACATAAATTCACTAAATTTATACTGGTTATCGCCGTTTAAATCTACTTCACTTACACCAAATGTAGCTCCGTATGAAACCATGAAGTCCGCAGCATAAATCTTATCCAGACTCTGAGCGCAATTGAATTCTGCTAATAGCAACAGGATACGAAGCGAATTTTCAAAAGTACTGTTAAATAATTTGTTCATCATCGTTTCGCACCCATCCTTTCAAACGATTTTCTCCTACAAGAAAGTGGCACACGCCTTTTCGTTGACTATTTCCAACCCACTCGGTATCTCTACAGATACGGCATTTATCCAAGGAAGTTTTTGTCGCTTGTGCCATAACCTTTCTCATTCGAGCCAGTCCGTTTTTAGCCTCGTCCTCCCAGACTTCAGTAACACCTTCGTACATTTCGTCTTTCAAAACTTCAAACTGATCTTTTTCCTTCGTACCGTAGAGATCGCGGGTGCCTCTGCGAACAGCCTCTGCTGCAAAGTAATATTTTCTCTGATTACTAAAGTTCTCTTTGTGCTTTGGATATGTATCCAACATATCAACTGTAAAATCCTTGATTCCCTCAGCTTGTCCATAAGCTGCAAGAAGTGCATCGGTGTAACTCCCCTCTACACCGGTAACTCCCGTAGGGAGAGGAATTACCTCAAGCTCTGTAGTAGCAGTAATATGTTTTGTGCTACTGCCATCAGAGAAAACATTATTTCTTGATAAAGAGTAGAGATATACATTTGCCAAAAATAGGGCGAGTGTATTTTTTTGCGCATTTGCCAGAAGCTCCTGTTTCTTAGACTCTGCAATATTCGCATCATCATTGATAACTGCCTTTAATCTTTCAATCAGGTCATCTTCGCTGCCTTTCAGCAATCGTTTGACTACATTCTTATTGAAATACTCCTCAATTGATACAAGTACTCTGTCATCTGTAGACCTACTCCGAATAGAACGGTGCGGATTACCTCCGTTCTTTCGATTCACAATTTTACTCGCAGTTCCTTTAGAAATCGTAATCGGTTCGCCATTCTTATTTGTCAAACCTACAGGCACAGCAACAGCATCATAAAGAAGATTAATTAGATCTGGATCGGCAACTGTATCTCCCCATGACGTTTTCAATTCTGCTAAAACTGTTGCAAAAACAAGCTCTTTCAACTGGCAACACCTCCAAATGGAAACTTCACTATAACTCGACCATTACTTTATGGGACCGACTTTTTCTCTGCGATGACTTATAATTAAATCGTACAGAGGATCGAAAAATGCCTCACAACATGTGAAGAATCGCAGCTATCCCAATATTAACTCTTATTATATCACATATTATCGAGAATTTCAAGATTTTCTCTGTGGATGCAAAAATAATTTTTAGCATTTTAGACCACTGTGCATCAAATCGTAGCCATGTCCGGTACCGACGACATTCCAGTGGCTTCGATTACAATCAAATATCTTTACGGCGCTGGCCACTGGAATGTGCTGGTCGTCCACTTGAGATGGAGATAATTCTCTTGACCAGTGGCACCCCATGCCTTTTAGCGGTATCTGTCATGAATTTCTCTGTTTCAAGAAATTGAAAATCGGAGGAATTTTTATGACAAATCAAGACAATCAAAGAAACTCACAGATATACTATCGTCCATTGAACCAATGGATAGATGTAACACTCGAACAGAAAAAGGACTGGGAACGTTTCATCGATACCAGACGCAAGTCCCAGCAGAGACATGGTGCCTGCTGCATTCCTTATAAAAAGAGCTATCAATGCGACGGCATCTGCGAAAGCTGCCAATATCGTGTTATTTCAGATGATATGTCTCCTTGCCTCTCTATCGACTTTGAGGAGGAGCTTGAAAGAAATGGCACTCATTCGAACACATTTCTATCTGATGAATCTCTTACAACTGAAATTAATCTTGACAGTATGCTTTTAAATAGTCTACTCGAAGAACTAAAAACAGTTTCACCGGAAAGCTATCAAATATTAATGCTTGTTGCTGAGGGCATCTCAGAAAGAGAATGTGCAAGGCGTATGAATATGCCTCGCAATACATTTACATATAAACGAAACAAGCTATTAAGCTCACTCAAAAAAATTTTTGATTTCTTTCGGCCAAAACCCTTCACCTTGTCCAGATTGACCTATGAAGAGGATAAAAACACATACTTCCTCGGAAAGGAGATTCTCATAATGGCAAAATCAGTAATATACAACCTTGATACAGCTACAACAACTGATGCTGTTGAAGTGTTAACGGCAATCAGCGTTGTCTCAAGAAGGTTAGCAAAAAATCTTATGACGCACAACAGGGCGAAGGAAGGAGGAAATTCACGTGTCAAAAATGAGCGAATTAGAAATTGTGGTCACAGAGCTACGAAATACTGCCGCTAACATAAACGATATAGCGGATACGCTTTATAAGATGTTCAGTGGCACAAAAACAACCAAAACAGAAGAGCCTGAAGCAAGGCTTCCTACATTAGAGGAAGTACGAGCTGTCCTTGCTGAAAAATCACGACAAGGACACACAGTCGATGTTCGCACCCTACTCCAAAAGTATGGTGCAAATAAGCTGTCGGAGATTGCACAGGAGCATTATCCCGCTCTACTCATCGATGCGGAGGTGATTGGCAATGCCAACTAACCACGCGGTACTTTCTGCATCAGCCTCCGAGAGGTGGCTCCACTGCACACCGTCAGCAAGGCTCGGTGAGGCCTATGAGGATAAAGGCAGTGATTATGCGGCCGAGGGTACAGATGCTCACGAGCTATGCGAATTTCAATTAAAAGAGGCGCTCGGTCTTGAAGCACAAAACCCTATCGAAAATCTTACATGGTACAACGAGGAAATGGAAGAATGTGCAAGGGATTATGTCGCCTATGTAATCGAACAGTTAGAGCTTGCAAGACAAACCTGTTCTGACCCCGTTGTAATGATCGAACAGCGTGTAGACTTCTCACGTTGGGTACAGGAAGGCTTTGGAACGGCCGACTGCATCATCATAGCTGACGGAACAATGAACGTAATTGACATGAAATTCGGAAAGGGAATTGAGGTATCCGCAGACCATAACCCGCAAATGATGCTTTACGCTCTGGGCAGCTTAGAAATTTTTGATGGAATATATGACATCGATACAGTCCAGATGACCATATTTCAGCCACGCAAAAGTAATATAAGCGTGTGTGTTATGGGTAAGGACGAGTTGCTCGAATGGGCTGAAACTGAATTGAAACCTAAGGCAGAGCTTGCATATAGCGGTGAGGGTGAATTTCACTGTGGCGATTGGTGCAGGTTCTGCAAAGCAAAAGCTGAATGTAGAGAACGTGCCGAGGCAAACCTTGCAATCGCAAGACACGATTTCAAAGACCCTCCTCTCCTCGATAATGACGAAATTGCAGAAATCCTCGACAAGGTCGATGCACTCACTTCTTGGGCATCCGATGTCAAGGAATATGCACTGCAGCAAGCTATCAGTGGTAAGGAGTGGACAGGATGGAAGCTTGTCGAGGGCCGCTCTAACCGTAAATACACAAATGAGGATGCTGTAGCCACAGCTATACAGAACGCAGGCTTTGACCCATATGAACGTAAGATTCTCGGGATTACTGCTATGCAAAAGCTACTTGGCAAAGCAAAATTTGAGGAACTGTTATCCTCATACATTGAAAAGCCGCAAGGCAAACCAACACTCGTGCCGGAGAGTGATAAAAGACCGGCAATGAACACAGCAAAAAATGATTTTATGGAGGAAACGTAAAATGGCAAATAAAGTAATCAATCCAATGAAGGTAATCACAGGTCCCGACACACGCTGGTCATACGCAAATGTATGGGAGCCGAAGGCAATCAACGGAGGCACACCAAAGTACAGCGTCAGCCTTATTATCCCTAAGACCGACACTGTAACTATAGCAAAAATCAACGCAGCAATCGAGGCTGCATACAAAGAGGGAGAATCAAAGCTCAAGGGTAACGGTAAGAGTGTGCCGCCGCTTGCAGTTATCAAGACACCTTTGCGCGATGGCGATATTGAAAGACCGGACGATGAAGCATACGCTGGCTGCTATTTTATAAACGCAAACTCACCTACAGCACCGGGAATTGTTGATGCAGACCGTAACCCTGTAATATCACACTCCGAGGTTTACTCAGGTGTATATGGCAGAGCGAGCATTAACCTGTACGCTTTCAATTCGAACGGCAACAAGGGAATTGCCTGCGGTCTTAACAATCTCCAGCTTATCCGTCCGGGTGAGCCGCTCGGAGGCAAAGCAAGTGCCGAGGCTGATTTTGCAACAGATGACGATGAGGATTTCCTTAATTAACATCTTGCTCGTGGGTGGCGGAGCAATCCGCTGCCCTTTATGAGTATATGAAAGGAAGAACGAAAATGAATAGTTTATCTATCGATATTGAAACATTCAGCGACCAGCCAATACAGAAAACGGGTGTATATCGCTATGCTGAGTCAGATGCTTTTGAGATACTTCTTTTCGCTTACATCGTTGACGGCGGCGATGTTCAGCTTGTTGACCTCGCCTGCGGTGAGAAAATCCCGCAAAACATAATTAATGCGCTGACCGATGAGTCTGTTACGAAATGGGCATTTAACGCAAGCTTTGAACGAGTATGTCTATCAAGATACTTAGGTTATCCGGTTGGTGAATATCTATCCTCGTCATCGTGGCGATGTTCAATGGTATGGGCGGCAACTATGGGACTTCCGCTTTCGCTTGAAGGTGTAGGTGCTGTTCTCGGCCTTGAAAAGCAAAAGCTCGCAGAGGGCAAAGAGCTTATAAAGTATTTTTGTACACCTTGTGCACCTACAAAGACAAATGGTCAGCGTAGACGAAACCTACCACATCACTCCCCAGAAAAATGGTCTGCATTTAAGAAATATAACATTCGTGATGTTGTGGTGGAAATGTCTATACAGCACAGACTCCAAAACTATCCTGTGCCTGAAAGTGTATGGGACGAATATCATATTGATCAGGAAATTAACGACCGAGGTGTTGCAATTGATATGGATTTAGTAACACAGGCAATTGATATAGACAACCGTTCACGAACAGAGCTTATGAGTGCAATGCAAAAGCTGACAGAGCTTGACAATCCGAACTCCGTTACACAGATGAAGGAGTGGCTTGCACAGAACGGCTTAGAAACTGATACACTCGGTAAAAAGGCCGTAGCAGAGCTATTGAAGGATGCGCCTCCGGAGCTTCGCACTGTACTCACCCTAAGACAACAGCTTGCAAAATCATCGATTAAGAAGTATCAGTCAATGCAAACTGCAGTATGCTCTGATGGTCGCGCAAGAGGTATGTTCCAATTTTATGGAGCGAACAGAACAGGAAGATGGGCGGGCAGAATTATACAAATGCAGAATTTACCGCAAAACCATCTTCCTGATTTAGCAGAAGCTCGTGGTCTTGTAAAAGCAGGTGATTATGACGGTATTAATATGCTATACGAAGATGTGCCGGATACATTATCACAGCTTATCCGCACAGCCTTTATACCTTGTGAAAACAATAAATTCATCGTAGCTGACTTTTCTGCTATCGAGGCACGAGTAATTGCGTGGCTTGCGGGTGAAAAATGGAGACAAGACGTATTTGCAGATGGTGGCGACATTTATTGTGCATCAGCAAGTCAAATGTTCAAGGTGCCTGTTGAAAAGCATGGTGTGAACGGACATTTACGTCAAAAAGGTAAAATTGCAGAGCTTGCACTTGGCTACGGTGGCTCGGTTGGTGCACTAAAGGCTATGGGTGCTATTGAAATGGGTATTCCTGAAGAAGAACTGCAGCCGCTTGTTAATATGTGGAGACAATCAAATCCTAAGGTAGTCCAGCTTTGGTGGGCAGTTGATAAAGTGGTTATGGATGCAGTAAAGAATAAGACTATCACCCAAACACATGGCATCACCTTTTCCTGCAGAAACGGTATGCTGTTTATTACACTACCATCAGGCAGAAGCCTTGCGTATGTAAAACCCAAAATCGGCGAGAACAAATTTGGTGGTCAGTGTATTACATATGAAGGTGTTAGCGGCACTAAGAAATGGGAACGTATCGATAGCTATGGCCCGAAGTTCGTAGAAAATATCGTTCAGGCAATATCGCGAGATATTCTCTGCTATGCAATGAAAACATTACGCAACTGCTCAATCGTGATGCACATACACGATGAAATTGTTATAGAGGCAAATAAAGCGGTTTCACTTGAGGCTGTATGCGAGCAAATGGGACGTACCCCGTCTTGGGCAAAAGGACTACTTCTTCGTGCAGACGGTTATGAAACAGATTTTTATAAAAAGGATTAGGAGTAAAAAATGAGTGTAAATAAATTTAACAGCGAGGGCTATAAAGATCCCACAGCATATGAGGCTTTAACAGCTATAGATAAAAAGGAACGTGAGCTGTTTGCTTATAAACCGATTGTATATATTTGTTCTCCGTATGCAGGAGATATAGAAAATAACATAAAGGCAGCACAAAGATACAGTAGATTTGCTGTCGATACAGGCTACATACCATTTGCACCACATCTACTGTTCACACAGTTTTTGGACGATACAGACCCAGACGAACGAAAGCTTGGTATGTTTTTCGGTAATGCATTTATGAGCAAGTGTAGCGAGTTGTGGGTGTTCGGCGAACGCATATCAGAGGGCATGCAGAAAGAGATAAAACGTGCGAAGCGAAAAAACTTCCGTATTCGTTATTTTACTGAAAATTGTGAGGAGGTACAAGAAGATGCGTGATTTAAACATTGCATACGGAAACAACAGACAGGCAAAGCGCTGGGTAAACAAAACTATCAAATTCGATGAGCTTAAAGAAAAGCTCAAGGTGCCTATCCGCACAACCGAGTCGGCTGAGGAATATGCAAAAATGAGTAAGGCACAGCGTGACAATGCAAAAGACCATGGCAGTTTTGTAGGCGGTGTGTTAAAGGATGGTCGCAGAAAAATAGATACTGTGACCCAGCGTTCTATGATAGCACTTGATGGTGACCGCATTGATAAAGAATTCCTTGAAGGCTATGAGGACTTCTGTCCGTACACCTCTGTTCTTTACACCACACACAGCAGTACGGAAGACAAACCGAGAGTCAGGCTCATATTCCCTTTAACAAGAGATGTTACTCCGGAGGAGTTTGTCGCAATATCACGATACATAGCACAAATGCTCGGTATTGACTACTTTGATGAATGTTCGTATCAGCCGAATCAGCTGATGTACTGGCCATCCGCTCCGTCAAATAGCGTGTTCGTGTATAAGGAAACAAATTCTGAATGGCTTAATCCGGACACAATACTCGCAGCGCACCCTGAATGGACAGACCCGACAAGACTTCCTACATCGTCAAGAGAGAGCAAGGCAAACACACTTAAACAGCAAAAGGTACAGAATCCTCTTGAAAAGGATGGTGTTGTTGGATTATTCAACAGAGCATATTTCCCTATAACAAAAGTGTTGACCGAGTTTCTTTCGGATATATATGAGCCTACCGACAATGATAACCGCTGGCATCTTATAGAATCAAGCTCTATGGCTGGTGTTGAGATCATCGAAGACAAATTCGTATACAGCCACCATGCTAAGGATGCTGCGTACCTTAAGCTTTGTAATGCATTTGATATTGTTCGTACACATCGTTTCGGTGACCTTGATGATAAAGCATCTTTTCAGGAAATGTGTAATTTTGCAATGCAGCAGGATGCAGTAAAGATGCTTGTAGCAGACGAGCGACGTAAAGAGGCAAACAGCGATTTTAATGATACAGAAAATTGGGAGGCACTTCTCAAATATCAGCCAAAAAGCAAGATGCTGGAAAACTCTGTGTGGAACGAAGTACTTATTCTGAATAATGACCCTGACTTTGCAAATTTCGCATACAACGAAATGGCAAACCGCATACAGGTTACGGGTCCTCTGCCTTGGGATAGACCAAGAGATAACAAGTTCTGGCGAGATGCGGACACTGCACAGCTAAAGGCAATGATTGATGTACGATACGTTCCATTCTCAAGCCGCAATCACGAGGTCAGCTTTACAAAAGTGGCAGATGATCGCCGTTTCCATCCTGTACGCGATTACCTTGACAGCCTGCCTGATTGGGACGGCACAAAGCGTATTGATGATATTCTTATCCGCTCCCTGCAGGCAGATGATACGGAGTATGTACGCACAGTTACAAGAAAAACCTTTGTGGCTGCCGTTGCTCGTATTTACAAGCCCGGTATAAAATTCGACAGTGTGCTAGTACTCGACGGTGTTCAGGGAATCGGCAAAAGTACGCTATTCAAAGATCTTGTAGGCGATGAGTATTATTCCGAAACATTGTCACTTACCGACATGAACGATAAGTCCGGCGCCGAAAAGCTGCAAGGCTTTTGGATTATGGAAATTGCAGAGCTTGCAGGTATGAAGAAGGCTGATATTGAGAAGGTTAAAGCATTTCTTTCTACCTCTGATGACAAGTACAGACCATCTTATGGTAAGACAGTGGAAAGCCATCCGCGGCAGTGTATCATAATTGCATCTGTCAATGGTGAACGTGGCTATCTGCGTGATATTACAGGCAACCGCCGCTTCTGGGTGGTAAAGCTGAATCAGACCGAGCAGAAAAAGACATGGAGCTTCACCAAAGAAGAACGTGACCAGATATGGGCGGAGGCAAAGCATTATTACGAAAACGGCGAAAAGCTGTATCTTGAGGGTGCTGTATTAGCAGATGCAGAAAAGGCACAGCGCGGTGCGATGGAGGCAGACGAGCGTGTTGGTATGCTTGAAGAATACCTTAACACTGATATACCGGCCGATTGGGATGATATGGACATGTTTTCAAGGCGAAATTATCTTAATGGCACTGAGTTCGGGGTGCCGGAGCATAAGGATACTCATCCCCGCAGTGAAGTGAGCAATGCAGAAATTTGGTGTGAATGTTTCGGTAAAAATCTGCAGGAGCTCAAGCCTTCTGACAGCTATGCAATAGCGGCTATGATGACACAGGTACCCGGCTGGGAACGTACCAGCTCTATAAAGCGTTTGCCTATTTACGGCAGGCAGCGACTCTACCACAAAACTATGTAAGCGAACACACACAACACAACTATTTTCCCTTATATTCAAAATAGATAAAACTAAAGCATTAGTGACTTATAACACACACGCATAAGGGATATAAGGGATTGGTTGTGAATTTGTGAGCCTGTGACAGCAGAAAGGATAAATTGATGAGAGAAAAAGTAATAGAACGAAAACTTGTAAATGCAGTAAAGGAAATGGGCGGTCTTGCACCAAAGCTTGTATCACCCGGTTTTGATGGTATGCCCGACCGCTTCATTCTTCTGCCCTATGGCAAGATAGCTTTTGTTGAGGTAAAGGCACCCGGCGAAAAACCACGTCCTCTACAACTGGCCCGACATAGAATGATAAGGAAACTCGGATTTAAGGTATATGTACTGGATGATGCAGAACAGATTGGAGGGATTTTAGATGATATACAAGCCACATAACTATCAGCAGTATGCGATCAATTATATTAAGAATAACAGCGTTGCAGCAGTTCTTTTAGATATGGGACTCGGCAAAACGAGCATAACATTAACAGCCATAAATAATCTCCTGTTTGACAGCTTTGAGGTACATAAGGTTTTGGTAATTGCACCCCTAAGGGTGGCAAGAGAAACATGGACTGCTGAAGCAGAAAAATGGGAGCATCTAAAGGACCTTAAATGTTCTGTGGCGGTAGGTACTGCTGCAGAACGAATATCGGCACTGACTGCAAAAGCTGATGTATATATCATAAACAGAGAAAACCTACAATGGCTTGTTGAGGAAAGCGGCATTACATTCGATTTCGATATGATTGTGATAGACGAACTGTCCTCTTTCAAAAACCATAACACGAAAAGGTTCAAGGCGATGCTTAAGGTCAGACCAAAGGTTAATCGCATAGTAGGTCTTACAGGCACTCCCGCATCTAATGGACTTATGGACTTGTGGGCGCAGTTCCGTATCCTTGATATGGGGCAAAGGCTCGGACGCTTTATATCAAATTACCGTAATGAATATTTTGTTCCAGACAAACGAAACGGTCAGGTGATTTTTAGCTATAAGCCATTACCACAGTCAGAGGAACGAATATATGAGAAAATATCTGACATCACCATTTCCATGAAAGCTACCGACCATTTGGATATGCCGGAGCTTGTAATAAGCGAGTATCCCGTAACAATGTCAACACAGGAAACACAGCACTACAATAAGCTAAAACAGGAGCTTGTATTAAATCTTCCGGACAGTGAGATTACCGCCGCAAATGCTGCTTCACTTTCAGGGAAATTATCACAGATAGCGAATGGTGCTATTTACGATGATGATGGCAATGTACACTGTGTACATGAAAGAAAGCTTGATGCATTAGAAGATATTATCGAAGCAGCGAACGGAAAACCACTCCTTGTGGCATATTGGTTCAAGCATGACCTTGACAGGATATGCGAAAGGCTGAATAAACTACATATCCCGTTCTCAAGACTTGATACGGTGGATAGCATAAAACAATGGAACTCCGGCAAACTGAGCGTTGCACTTATCCATCCTGCCTCTGCCGGACATGGCTTGAATTTACAAGCTGGAGGCTCAACACTTGTATGGTTTGGGCTCACATGGAGCTTGGAACTGTATCAGCAGACGGTAGCACGACTTTGGCGGCAAGGTCAAATGTCACAAACTGTTATTGTACAGCACATTATCACCAAGGGAACAATTGACGAGAAGATACTGACTGCACTTAAGAAAAAAGAATTATCGCAAAACTCGTTGATTGATGCAGTGAAAGCAGAGATTGGAGGCTAATATTATGAATGGATACAAGGAACTTGCAAATGCAATTATTATACAGGCAGTAAAGGATTACAGGAAAGTACTTACTCGCTGCAAAAAATACCCACACGATAAAATATGGACTTCACAACGTCGAGAAATAGAATGCTTTTTCAAATCCGATTGGTTTATTGAGCTGTCAGATGTTGATGGTACAAAGATTATGAAAAAGCTACAGGAGGAATT
>JAZQHZ010000126.1:0-1910 GCA_045540855.1 Clostridia bacterium | reverse complement strand
TTCATATATTCAATAATCTTATGATTTGACGAGAAAAAGTCAATATTTGCATCAAAGTATATATTAGTAGCTTTTCCGCTTGTCCTTTCGCCGTTTTCAATCTTATTCATACAATCCCACGTTGTGTCAAGGATTACCCATCTTCCGTCCACATACGCTTCGTTCCATGCGTGATTCTGCTCCGTTGTGTTTACGGTTTCCTCGCTCCATTGCGTGTCCTCGCCTATGCCTAACGCATATCCCGAAACCACATTGCAGGGAATTCCCACACTGCGGCACAGTGCTGCTGTAAGTGTAGAAAAGCCAAGGCATACCGCACTTCTGTTCTTCAATACCTTGGTTGCCGCATACGGCACCGTTGCAGTTGAGGACAGCTTATCCCTGTCATACCAGATATTATCGCACACCCAGTCGTGTATTGCTTCAAGCTTTTCATAGTCAGTCTGTGCATTGGCACATATTACCTGTGCAAGATAATAAATTTCGTCCTCGTCACTTTCAATAGCAGGCGTAGCACGCAATGCCTCGCTCACCGCACGTTCCTTCTCGTATTCACGCTTGTTATGTGCATATACAGGCGATGTCCGTATGCTCCACGCACCGTTTTCGTCCCTTGATAAGTACAGATAATTATATATCCAGCTTGTGAAATTGCCGTACGCCTTTTCACCCGTATACACCTCAACGCTCATTATGTCGTAATCACTTTGCGGAATTTCTATTGTTTTATCAAACTCACGCTCGGCATTTACCGACATACTCACCTGGTCAAGCTTTTCGTTCTCTTCATCCGAAAATCTGACAACCAGATGTGACATATCCTCTCTTTGCGTCATTCCGAAAAGCCTTAAAAGCTTTCCGTCCTTAATCTTGGCACTGATGTTTTCGTGCGGATAGAACGTCAGCATCGGACTGTTTTCGATATAGGCATTCACTGCCACGTCTGCCGGGTCAATCGGCATTTCCTCGTTCTTTATAATAGCCTTTATCTCTCTCCACGTCGGCAGATAGCCCGTAAAATCGTGAACATATCCCGCTGCTTCCTCGACGGTAACAACCACATCAGGGCATTTTTCCTCAAGTGCGGGCACGTAATCACCAAAGTCACGGAAAAAGTCAGTTTTGGAGTTGACTACCATGAATGCAATAATAACCACACTCACCCAGAATATGAACTTTTTCACGGTATATCACTCCTTTTAGACAAATTTAGCTGAAAAAACACTTGCATAAGCAAGTGTTTTTTCTAAGCGGAAGACGAGATTCGAACTCGCGACGTTCACCTTGGCAAGGTGACGCTCTACCACTGAGCCACTCCCGCATATTAAGTTTTTATCCCGTAGCCTTCGGATAAATCCAAAGGCTACGGTATAAGCGATCCGGATGAGGCTCGAACTCACGACCTCCAGCGTGACAGGCTGGCGTTCTAACCAACTGAACTACCGGACCATATTAGATAATAAATAATAGATAATAGTTAATAGATAATAGATATTTTCCGTTCACGGTTTATCTCTTATCTATTCTCTTTTATCTCTTATCTAAACAACAAAGCGGCTTGCCGTTTTGTTGTGAAATGGGAGTTACAGGGCTCGAACCTGTGACCCTCTGCTTGTAAGGCAGATGCTCTCCCAGCTGAGCTAAACTCCCGTACACAGCATAGGCTGTATATATTAAAGAGGCGCCACCCAGATTTGAACTGGGGAATAAAGGTTTTGCAGACCTCTGCCTTACCACTTGGCTATGGCGCCGTAAAAAGCGGAAGACGAGATTCGAACTCGCGACGTTCACCTTGGCAAGGTGACGCTCTACCACTGAGCCACTCCCGCATATTACCTTGCTCAATCATTTAAGCAAGGTAGTGCCTTCGGGTGGAATCGAACCGCCGACACAGGGATTTTCAGTCCCTT
>JAZQHZ010000125.1:0-4850 GCA_045540855.1 Clostridia bacterium | reverse complement strand
TTGGGTAAACGGGCGAACACGGTTCGCCCCTACAAGCCATTATTTCAAACACAACTCCCCGATAAACCCAAATTTAAATATTTTCACAAACCAAAATACCACAATTCACACTCACTCAATCACACAAAAAGGCGGCTGCAAATACAGCCGCCTTGTGTGCTTTATTATAATTTCTCTACACCAAGCATAACCTTTTCGCCGTTGATGTTCCATTCCTTCATATCTGCACCGTCAGTTGCAACTGCAATTTCCTCTGCAAGCACCTGTGCTTTAATGAATTCTGCGTTGTTATTTAAGATTTCTCTTATCTTCTCGTTACCGTTCTCATATACCTTGATATGATCCATAACCTCGAAGCCTGAATCCTTACGCATTGTCTGGAGCTTTGAAATAACCTCTCTTACAAAGCCTTCCTCAACAAGCTCATCTGTAAGCTTGACATCAAGCACTACTGTGATGCCATAGTCGCTGTCTGATACATAATCGTCTGACTTAACTGCCTCGATGAGTAAGTCCTCACGTGAAAGCACTTCCTTAACACCCTCAACCTCGATTGTAAGTGTATCTGATGCGTTAAGCTCTGCCATAGCCTCGGCACTGTTTACATTCGCTAAGATTTCTCTTACAGCATTGATGTTCTTACCGAAACGTCTGCCAAGAGTCTTTAACTGCGGCTTGAAGCTGTATGCTGCAAATGCTGATACATCGTCAACAAACTCTACATTCTTAACATTTAACTCGCCCTTGATGATGTCCTTATAGAACTCCTTAAGCTCTGTATCTGCCTTTACATAAAGGTTTGCAAGCGGCTGACGCTGCTTCATATTTGATGTGTTACGGCACGCTCTGCCAAGTACTACGATATCAAGTACCTCGCCCATTCCTGCCTCAAGCTCACTGTCAATCTGTGCTTCGTCATATACCGGGAAGTCGCAAAGGTGAATTGATTCCGGTGCATCCTTGTCGATTTCTCTTACTAAGTTCTGATAGATATCCTCTGTCATAAATGGAATCATCGGAGCTGCTGCCTTACAGAGTGTTACAAGTGCAGTATATAATGTCATATACGCATTAATCTTATCCTGCGGCATATCCTTAACCCAGAAACGGCCTCTTGAAAGTCTTACATACCAGTTTGACATCTCGTCAACGAACTTGTCAAGCACCTTTGCTGTTTCTGTAATCTTGTAGTCGTTCAAGTACTCGTCCACAAGCTTAACAGTTGTATTTAATCTTGATAAGAGCCACTTATCCATTACTGATAATTTGTCATAATCAAGAGTGTACTTTGTAGCATCAAAGTTATCAATATTTGCATAGAGCACGAAGAACGCGTATGTGTTCCATAATGTACCCATGAACTTTCTCTGTCCCTCTGTAACAGCCTTATCGTGGAAACGGTTCGGTAACCACGGAGCACTGTTAGAATAGAAGTACCAGCGGATTGCATCTGCACCGTGAGTTTCAAGTGCATCAAACGGGTCAACTGCGTTACCCTTTGACTTTGACATCTTCTGACCATTCTCATCCTGAACGTGACCTAATACTATTACGTTCTTGTACGGTGCCTTATTAAAGAGCAGGGTTGACTCTGCTAAAAGTGAGTAGAACCAGCCTCTTGTCTGGTCAACTGCCTCACTGATGAAGTCAGCCGGGAAGTTCTCCTCGAAGATTTCCTTGTTCTCAAACGGATAGTGCCACTGAGCGAACGGCATTGCACCTGAGTCAAACCAGCAGTCGATAACCTCCGGAACTCTGTGCATTTCCTTGCCACAGTCCGGACACTTGATTGTTACAGCGTCGATAAACGGTCTGTGAAGCTCGATATCATCCGGGCAATTGTCACTCATTGACTTCAATTCCTCAATTGAGCCGATTGAATGACGGCATCCGCACTCACACTCCCAGATGTTAAGCGGTGTACCCCAGTATCTGTTACGGCTGATGCCCCAGTCCTGTACGTTTTCAAGCCACGAGCCAAATCTTCCCTCGCCGATTGTCTTAGGAATCCAGTTAATTGTCTTGTTATTCTTGATAAGGTCATCCTTAACAGCTGTCATCTTGATGAACCACGAATCACGTGCGTAGTAGATAAGCGGTGTATCACATCTCCAGCAGAACGGATAGCTGTGCTCAAACTTCGGAGCATTGAATAATAAGCCACGCTTGTCAAGGTCGATAAGCACTTCCTTGTCTGCATCCTTACAGAACATACCCGGCCATAAGGTGTCCTCTGTCAGACAACCCTTGCCGTCAACTCTCTGAAGGAACGGAAGGTCGTATTTCTTACCTACGTTTGAGTCGTCCTCACCGAATGCCGGTGCAATATGAACGATACCTGTACCGTCTGTAAGTGTTACATAGTTATCGCAGGTTACATAATAAGCCTTCTGCTTCAAGTCAGTAGCCGGATAAAGTCCCTCATATTCCATACGTTCAAGGTCAGTACCCACGTATGTTGCAACTGTTTCATACTCTGTTTCCGGGAAGTTTGTTCCGATAAGTGCCTCGGCTAAGATATAGAATGTATCCTCTACCTTAATCTTTACATATGTCTCGTTCGGGTTTACACAAAGTGCAACGTTTGACGGCAGTGTCCACGGAGTTGTTGTCCATGCGAGGAAGTATGTGTTATCCTCGCCAACCACCTTGAACTTTGCAGTAGCAGAGCGTTCCTTAACGTCCTTATAGCCCTGTGCAACCTCGTGTGATGAAAGCGGAGTTCCGCATCGCGGACAGTATGGTACAATCTTATAGCCCTTGTATAAGAGTCCCTTTTCCCAGATTGTCTTTAATGCCCACCACTCTGACTCGATAAAGTCGTTATGGTATGTTACATACGGGTCGTCCATATCTGCCCAGAAGCCTACTGTACCCGAGAAATCCTCCCACATACCCTTGTACTTCCATACAGATTCCTTACATTCCTGAATAAACGGCTCTAAACCGTAGCTTTCAATCTGCTCCTTGCCCTCGATGCCAAGCTTCTTCTCAACCTCAAGCTCTACCGGGAGACCGTGTGTATCCCAGCCTGCCTTACGGATAATCTTTGCACCCTTCATTGTGCGGTAACGCGGAATCATATCCTTGATTACTCTTGTTAAAACGTGGCCGATATGCGGCTTACCATTTGCAGTCGGCGGACCGTCATAGAATGTGTAAACAGGACCGTCCTGCTTTGAATCGATTGACTTCTGGAAAATATTATTGTCCTTCCAGAACTTTTCAACCTGCTTTTCTCTTTCAACAAAGTTTAAGTTTGTCGAAACCTTCTTGTACATAAGAATTTCTCCTTCCTTTAAAACAAGATAATATATAAGAATTTTCGAAGAAAATTTTCCAAAACTATTATCTATTATCTTTTCTCTATTATCTCTTATCTAATAAAAATAAAAAAGCCTTTGTCCCGGTATTCCAAGACAAAGGCATAATTCCTTTGTTTAACCACTCGACATACCATCATATGCGTTCGCTGTTACGGGCGAAATCCGGCTATGCTTACTCGATTACTCTTTCATCACAGCAGCTCCGGAGTGATATTCGTTTATCTGCTACTAATCGCTATGCTCACACCGTCCATAGCTCGCTTTACATCTTCGCAAACAACTACTGTCTCCATCTATGCTTTTGTAATTGTATATTTATGGTGGTATTATATCACACAAATTCAGATATGTCAAGCGTAAAATAAAAAAATCAGAGAGATGTTTTATTCATCTCTCTGATGGTGTATTACTTTATAAATTCGCCGCCCGCAATGCCGTACTGTGCGTCATACATTGCTCCTACCGAAAGCTTGACACGTGATGCATTCTTTCCGTCTACGTTCTTTAACGAAATTGTATGCTCTCTTGCCACATCGTCATAATTCATATCAATGGTTTCCATCAGAACATCATCCAGATATACGCTAAGTCCGAGATTTCTGTTGCTTGTGTTATCTATATGTCCTATTGTCACCTTGAGTGCCGAGTATTTTCCGTCTGTAAGGAACTCTGCATTGGAATTTGCAACATAATTGCTCAATACAAATCCGTCTGTATACTTGTCACCCGACATTGTGAAATATGCGTCCTCTTCCTCTGTATAGAGCTTTATATTACTGTATCCGAGCGGTGTACACTGGTCAAGCCACGTGCTTGTTGTCTTTACGTCATATTCCGTTGAATAGCAGTCAAAATATCCGCCGGTAAAGCCGTATTCTGCATCATACATTCCCGATATTGCAAATCTCATATGCTTTGCCAGATCGCCATCAACATTTTCAAGCGAAATTGTGTGCTCTCTTGCCACATCATCGTAATACAGCGGAATCTCGTGCATCTTAACTCTGTCAAGATATACCTCAAGTGTCAGATTTTTGTTGCTTGTATTATCAATATGACCTACTGTGAATGTAAGCTCCTCACACTTGCCGGCAAGGTTGAACTGTGCCTCTGCCGTGCCTGTGTAGCTGTGCATTACAAAGCCGTCCGTCCACTCATAGCCTGACATTGTGAACTTCTGCTCATTTTCACTTCTGTACTCAGTCGTTTCGTTATACTGATACGGCGTGAACGCCTCCATCCAGTTACCGTCCAGCTCCTGCTGTGCCGGCTCCTTTACATAATCGAAATATCCGTATGTAAAGCCATATTCCGCATCATACATACCGTTTACCGTAAATTTCATATGCTGTGCTAACTTGCCGTCCACATTCCTAAGCGAAATTGTATGTTCTCTTGCCACATCATTGAAATAGAGCGGAATTTCGTGCATCTTAACTCTGTCAAGATATACCTCAAGTGTCAGATTTTTATTGCTTGTATTATCAATATGACCTACTGTGAATGTAAGCTCCTCACACTTGC
>JAZQHZ010000124.1:0-7987 GCA_045540855.1 Clostridia bacterium | reverse complement strand
TTGCCGACTACGATTCTTACCGGAATACCAATGAGGTCTGCGTCCTTGAACTTAACTCCGGCACGCTCGTTTCTGTCGTCTAAGAGAACGTCAATTCCTGCTGCCTTTAAGTCCTCGTAAATCTTCTGTGCCGCTTCCATCTGTTCAGCAACCTTGTGATTTGCAGGCACAACAATTGCCTCAAACGGTGCACATGATACCGGCCACTTGATACCGTTTTCGTCATAGTTCTGCTCAATTACAGCAGCGATACAACGTGTTACACCAATACCGTAGCAGCCCATAATAACTGTCTGGCTCTTGCCGTTTTCGTCAAGATACTTTAAGCCTAAAGCATCTGAGTACTTTGTACCGAGCTTGAAGATATGACCAACCTCGATACCCTGAGCAGTCTTAATCGGCTTACCACACTTCGGACAAACATCACCCTCTTCAACTACTCTGATATCTGCAACTGTTCCAGCCTCAAAGTCCTTACCGATATTTACGTTCTTATAGTGCATATCTGTTTCATTTGCACCGATAACGAAGTTCTTCATCAAAGCAACTTCCTTATCAACATATAAAGGAATGTCAAGTCCTACCGGACCTGCGAAGCCTACCTCTGCATTGGTAATCTCACGAACCTTGAACGGCTCTGCAAGCTCTAAATCATCAACACAGCCTACTAAGTTCTTGAGCTTAACCTCGTTAATCTCTCTGTCGCCTCTTACCATTGCGGCAATGTACTTATCATCTGCCTTGTAGATGATTGTCTTTGCGAAGTTATATGCCTCCATTCCTAAGAATGAAACCAATTCATCAATTGTGTGAGCGTTCGGAGTGTGTACCTTTTCCATATCGAAGTCGCCCTCAATCTGCGGCTTCTCATTTACGATACACTCGCACTTTTCATAGTTAGCTGCATATCCGCAAGCATCACAGTATGCAATTCCGTCCTCACCTACCGGTGACTTAACCATAAACTCCTGGCTTCCGCTTCCGCCCATAGCACCGCTGTCTGCATCAACTATTGTAAAGTCAAGACCAAGACGTGTGAAGATTCTGCAATATGCGTCATACATAGCCTGATATGACTTATCAAGACCTTCTATAGTTGTATCAAAGCTGTATGCGTCCTTCATTATAAACTCACGTCCACGCATTACACCGAATCTCGGTCTGCCCTCATCACGGTACTTTGTCTGAATCTGATAAAGCGTCATCGGATATTCCTTATATGACTTTACATTATCAATTACAGTCTGTGTAAAAAGCTCCTCGTGTGTAGGTCCTAAGCAGAAATCACGGTTGTTTCTGTCCTTTAACTTGAACATTGACGGACCGAACACCTCCCAACGTCCCGAAGCCTGGTATGCTTCTGCCGGAAGCAGTGCCGCCATTAACAGCTCCTGTGCATCTGCTCTGTTCATTTCCTCTCTTACAATCTGCTCAATCTTCTGTAATGAGCGTAAGCCTAACGGAAGGTATGAATAAATTCCTGCTGCAAGCTTTCTTATCATACCTGCTCTTAACATTAATCTATGGCTTGTTATCTCTGCCTCTGAAGGCACCTCACGCAATGTGGGCATGAGAAGTTTTGACATTTTCATTGTATTTTGTTCCTTTCAGCCAATAATAATCAAAAATTTTTGAGTGCAAAAATTTCAATAACTATTATCTATTCTTTATTATCTCTTATCTATTATCTTAGATTGCAAAGCAATCGCTTAATAACGTTCACTCTTGATAAGTGTACCGATACCTGTCTTTGTAAATATTTCAAGCAGTAAGCAGTGCGGAACACGTCCGTCAATGATATGTACGCCTGTTACACCTGCATCAATCGCTTCAAGACAACCTAATACCTTAGGTATCATTCCACCGCTGATTGTGCCATCGCTTATCATATCGTGAATCTCGTGCTTATGTGCTTCGTAAATTACGTTGCCGTCCTTGTCCTTAACACCCTCAACATCTGTTAAAAGGATAAGCTTTTCAGCCTTTACTGCCGATGCCACTGCACCTGCTACACTGTCTGCATTAACGTTATAGCTGTTACCCTCATCATCTGTACCAATCGGTGCGATTACCGGAATCCACTGATCATTGCAGAGTAAGTCCATAAGCTCGTTATTTACCTCAACCACGTCGCCGACATAGCCTAAATCCATCTGCTTGCCGTCAACCTCGGTGTACTGCTTCTTGCACTTCATCATTGCACCGTCAATACCGCTGATACCAACTGCACGTCCACCCTTGGTATTTAAAAGTGCAACAATTTCCTTATTTGTTTTACCGATAAGCACCTGCTGAGCTACGCTCATTGTTTCCTTATCGGTAACTCTTAAGCCGTTTATAAACTCGCTTTTTAAGCCCCTGTCATTTAGTGCCTTTGAAATATCAGGTCCGCCGCCATGAACTACTATCGGGTTTAAGCCGATGAACTTCAGAAGCGTTATATCCTCCATAACAGAGTTCTTTAAATCTTCATTTATCATAGCGTTGCCGCCGTATTTGATTACAACTGTTTTTCCCGCAAACTTCTGGATATACGGAAGTGCGTCAATCAAGATTTGTGCTTTTTTTATTAAATGTTCCATTTTATCCTCCGTATTACAGATAGAAGCCCGCACTTGAAAGTGCTGTCTTTTCGTCAAGTCCGAACAGGATATTCATATTCTGAACTGCCTGTCCTGCCGCACCCTTTACTATGTTGTCTATGCTTGAAACCACAACTGCACGCTGTAAACGCTCGTCTGCGATTACGCCGATATCAACGAAGTTTGAGCCTGTGATATTCTTGATTTCCGGTAATACACCCGGCTCCATTACTCTCACAAAGAACTCATCCTTATAGTAATCTGCATAAATCTTCTGTAATTCCTCTGTTGTGTAAGGCTTATTGAGATTTACGTAGATTGTAGCTAAAATACCACGCTTTACCGGGATAAGATGCGGTGTGAATGAGAGCATTACGTTTTCATTTGCGATATGCGAAAGCTCCTGCTCGATTTCCGAGGTGTGGCGATGATTCGCAATCTTATATGCCTTTGCAGTCTCTGCACATTCGCAGAAATGCACCTGCTGAGAAAGCCCTCGTCCTGCACCTGTTACACCCGACTTAGCATCAACGATAATGTTCTTTGTGCTGCCTGCACCTGATGCTAAAAGCGGTGCTGCTCCAAGAATTGAACAGGTTGTGTAGCAACCCGGATTACCGATAAGTCTTGCTGACTTAATCTTATCTCTGTGAAGCTCCGGTAAACCGTATACTGACTCTGCCAATAATTCCGGTGAAGAATGCTCCTGACCGTACCACTCCTCATATACCTTTACATCGTCATAGCGGAAGTCGCCGCTTAAATCTATTACCTTCACTCCTGTTTCTAAAAGTGCCGGAATAACGTCCTTTGATGCACCGTGCGGAAGTGCCGTAAACGCCACGTCGCACTTTGACACTGCATCCATATCTACAACAGAGCATTCCTTTTCAAGTACACCTCTGAAATTCGGATATACTTCACTTATCTTCTTTCCCGCAAAGCTCTGTGAGCCTAACACCTCAATGCTGACCTCCGGGTGGTTTGAAAGCAAGCGTACAAGCTCAATACCTGCATAGCCTGTTGCACCAAGTACTGCTGCCTTTATCATAATATATCATTTGCCCCTTTCTCAAAGACAAGGCTGAAAGAAATTTTCGCAGATAATGCAGACAACTTCGTTGCCGCAGATGATTACTGTTTTGAAAGGCGACGGCGTACGGTGGTACTCCGAGTCTTGAAAAATAGTAAGATGCGGAAATTTATTCAGACTTAACATCTCCTAAGTAATCTATTTTAACTATTTTATTATATATTAAAATATGCACTTTGTAAAGCATTATTTTTATTTTTGTGCAATTTATATCGAATAATTATTCATTATTCTTAATTTTTATTCAGAAATTCTCTTTAGTGTCAAGATATACCGTTACAGGGCCGTCATTTATGAGGCTTACCTTCATATCCGCACCAAATTCGCCAGTTTCGCAGTGTATGCCTGTTTCCTGCATTGCCTTGACAAACTGCACATACATTTCTTCTGCCTCTTTTGGCGGCATTGCATTATCGAATGACGGACGTGTTCCCTTTTTACAGCTCCAATAAAGTGTAAACTGCGAAACGATAAGAATTTCACCATTTATATCCGTTATACTTTTATTGATTTTTCCGTCCTCATCGTCGAAAATTCTGAGCTTGGTAAGCTTATTTACAAGCTTATTTATGTCGTCAACGGTGTCCTCCTTGCCTACTCCCAAAAGAATTAACATTCCCTTTCCGGATTTTCCTGCAATTTTACCGTCAATTTCTACTGCTGAATTTAATACTCTCTGTATTACTGCTCTCATACCTCGTAATTATTCTCCTCTATCTCCATCTGCAGCTCTTCCCATTCTGCAAGCAATTCTTCAAGCTTTTCATTTATTGCATCAATTTCTTTCTGCAAATCCGCCGCTTTTACGAAATCCGTTGCAATTTTGGGATCCTCAAAGCCCTTGCTTTTTTCATCTATTTCAGCTTCTGCTTCGCCTATAAGCTCTTCAACCTTTTTAAAGCGGTTTACTACCTTTCGTTTCTGGGCTTCAAGACGTTTTTGCTCCTTGTAGTCGAGATTTTTAGGTTGTTCCTTTACTGCCTCTTCCTCCGCCGCTGCTCTGCGGTGTTCAAGGAAATAATCGTATCCGCCGTTATAGCTTATGAGCCCGTCCTCGTTCATATATATGATTCGGTCAGCAAGCTTGTTTATAAAATATCGGTCGTGCGATACCATAAGCATTGTGCCGTCATAATCGGTAAGTGCACTTTCGAGCGCTTCTCTTGATTCAATGTCAAGGTGGTTTGTAGGCTCGTCCATAATGAGGAAATTCACATTTTTAAGCATCAGCTTGGCAAGCTCTACTCTTGCACGCTCTCCACCCGACAGCTTCTTTATTTCCTTAAATACGTCCTCACCCTTAAACAAAAACGCCGCAAGTGCGTTTCTTATCTGTGTAACCGTAAGTGTGGGATATTCATCGTATACCTCATCGAATACGGTGTTTTCCATATTCAGATTTTCCTGTATCTGGTCATAATAGCCGGTGAAAATATTAGCACCCAGCTTGTACTCACCTGTTACAGGCTTATACATTCCCATTATGATTTTTATGAGCGTTGTCTTGCCACAGCCGTTGGGTCCTAATAAAAATACCTTCTCGCCTTTTCTTATATGCAGATCTGCATTTGAGAAAATCTTTTTATCCTCAAATCTCATACCGAGATTTTCACCGATAAGAACATCCTGACCGCCACCCGGACACGCCTTGAATGAAAACTCAATTTCGTCCGGCGATTGCATCGGCTTTATTAGACTTTCTTCAAGCTTTTCAATCACCTTCATTTTTGATTCGGCTGTCTTGATGTTTCTCTCTCTGTTCCAGCGCCTTTGTTGCTCTACAATTCCCTCTAAGCGTTCAATTTCTGCCACTGTGTTGGCATAGTTTCGCTCCTCGGTTTTTCTGTCAATTTCACGTTGCTTCATATATTCGCTGTAATTTCCGTTATAGCTTCTGAACCGTCCGTTTTCAAGCTCAAAGGTCTTATTTGTAACCCTGTCAAGGAAATATCGGTCATGCGAAATTACAATAAACGCCGCTTTGCAGGTATTTAAAAATCCTTCAAGCCATTCTACCGATTCAATGTCAAGATGGTTGGTAGGCTCGTCAAGCAAAAGCAGATTTGCATCCGATAACAAAATCTTACCAAGAGCAACTCTTGTTTTCTGTCCGCCCGAAAGCTTATTTACACGAAGTGAAAAATCATCTTCACTAAAGCCAAGTCCGATAAGAGTGCTCTTGATTTTATTTTTATAGAAAAATCCGTCAAGCTCCGCAAATCTCTCCTGCAATCTTGTCTGTCGCTTCACAAGCTCATCAAGGTAGCCGTTGCCGTTTTCAATATCGTAACGGATATCGTCAAGGTGATGCTCAATTTCTGTAACCTCACTAAATGAAGTCAGCATTTCCTGCATTATTGTGTTGTCGCTTTCCGAGCAGGCATACTGGTCAAGATATCCGATTTTGGTGAACTTGTTCTTGAAAATTTCACCGCTGTCATAATCCATCTGCCCGGTAATAATCTTTGCAAGCGTTGATTTACCTGCTCCGTTTACACCGACAAAGCCGATTTTATCGGCACTGTCTATATTAAAAGATACGTTATCAAAAAGTGTTTCGTCAAGAAACATCTTTTTGAGTCCGTTTCCGTTCATCAATATCATAGCTTTGTCCTTTCGCTATATTTCGTGTCCCTGTTTAGTGTCCCCTTACTGATTCAGTACCTCTATTGCCTTTTGCAACTGGGTATCGTCCTCTCTTGGCACAGCCGAGGCATAATAGTATTCATATTCTTCCGGCAAATCAACCTCTATATCCGGGGCTATTCCGGTGCCGTGAATGCACACGCCATTCGGCGAGAAATAGTTCGCAATCGTCATTGACATTCCTGTACCGTCCGGGAACGGGAAAATCGTCTGAACTACTCCCTTACCGAAGCTTGTTTTACCGATTACAGTTGCCTTTTTATAATCCTTGAGACAGCCTGTCAGTACCTCGGATGCACTTGCACTGTGCTCATTTATTAAAACTGCCATCGGGATATTCATTTCGTTTTTGTCGGACATAAAGTCCTCACGCTCGCCGTCCTTGTACTGCATATAGGTTATTACACCCTCCGGCACAAGCATATCAGCGATATTACATACTACATCCAGCGCACCGCCCGGATTGTCTCGCAGGTCGATTATCATTTTCTTCATTCCTGCTTTTTTAAGTGCACCCACCTTTTCCTTGAATTCTGTGTAGGTGTCCTGCTTCGAGCCTGCTTCGTGAGTATTAAATGACGAAATTCTTACATAGCCGATATTGTTATCAAGCATTTCTGTCGTTACCGATTCACTTGAGATACTGCCACGTTCTACCGTAAACATAAGCTCCTTGCCCTCACGGATTACTGTTATATCAACAGTTGTTCCTTCCTTGCCGCCACGGATTACCGATACAGCCGCATCCATACTTTGAGCAGTATACTCCGTACCGTTCACCTTGTAGATTATATCGCCCGGCAGGATTCCCGCCTTATACGCAGGAGAACCTTCAAACGGTGCAACAACCTCTATATATCCGTTCTGACTTGCCGAAATAACTATACCAACACCGACATAGGTATCCTCAAGCTCCTGTGTAAAGCTTTCAAACTCCTCTTTATCATAGAAGTGCGTATACGGCTCATCAAGTCCTTCTACATATGCCGCAACTGCATTTTCCATCATTTCTGTTTCATCTACATCATAGAAATAGTATTCATCAAGCAAATCATTTATCTGTGACAGCTTTCTTTCGAATATCTGTATCTTGTCGTCACCCTCCGAAAAATCGGTGCTGTATATAGAATATGCCGTCATAAGTGAGCTTGATATCGCAGTGATAATTATTACAACAATAATTATAAAAGCTACCACTCCGCAGCCTAATTTGAAGCGTTCCTTCGGCTTTTTCTCTTCAGTAACAATAAACGTATCTTCTCTGTCAAATTCGTTCATACTATTTCTCCTACATAAATATATAGGGATGTCGGTGACATCCCTATATTGTAATATTAAATTTATTGTTTACGAAATCTATCTTTCGCAGCTTATCTTTCACAGCTTATTTTGTGGAAGAGAAGCGAGCAGATTGCCGTTTTGAAAGACGACGGCGTATGTCTATACTCCGAGTCTTGAAAAATGGTAAGATTCACAGCTTATCTTTCACAAAATCATATCTTCATCGGATTTGATGCCAGATACTTGTGTACCATCATCGCTACTTTGAATACGATAGCCTGGTCGAACTTTCTTAAATCAAGTCCAGTGAGCTTCATAATCTTCTCTAAACGGTATACTAATGTATTTCTGTGTACAAATAACTGTCTTGAGGTTTCACTTACGT
>JAZQHZ010000123.1:0-19307 GCA_045540855.1 Clostridia bacterium | reverse complement strand
CTACCGTCTGAACTGATACATTTATTTCCTCTGTTTCCGGTGCCGCCGCCTGTTCTTTCTTTCCGCAAGCTGCTGACATAAGCAGGAGGGAAGAAATAAGCAATGCCGAAATAATTCTGTTCTTTATCATAATAACGGATCATCCTCCTCAAATACGGTATTTACGCAGTCAAATGTTGATTCATATGCATTTTTTGCAATATATGCACCTAACTCAGCATCGACAAGTGAATTTTTTATTTGATTATATGCCTGAGTTGCAGATATGTAATCACTTGATTTCATTGTACCTAAATCATAACTGATTTTAGCTGCCATCATTTGCTTTTGAGTATATTCAAGTGTTTTATCCAATACATCTAAGCTTTCATAGGCAGTAAGCATTGCATCATAAGCATTATAAATTCCTAAAGTAAGCTGTTCAAGCTGATTTTTATAAGTAAGCTCTGCATTTGCAAACTCAGCAGCAGCACTGTGCCATGCTGCCTGATTTGATGAATAAAATCCCTGATATCTTTTTTTCTTTTCCTGTGCAAGAGCAAAGGAATCTTCTATATTAGCGTAGGATATTGATTTTTTTGATTTTTCAAGAGCATCTGCTAAAGGTATTGCTGACTTTTCTTCTCTGCTAAAGCTACCTGAGATATTAAGTGGCTCAGCAAGTGGATAGTTCAGAACGGTTTTCAGGTTAAGTATACTGTATTCCTTATCACGTGTTGCTTGATTAAGAGTGTTCTGTGCATTCATCTCTGCGATTTTGAAATTTAACAAGTCGTTTTCGGAAATTATACCGCCGTCGTAACGGATTTGTGCATATGCAGCATTATCCTGTGCAAGCTTAAATGCCTCTTGTGCATATGTTTCTTTATTTACACAGCTTAAATATCCATAAAAAGCCTGTGTTACATTACACTTGAGATTGTATTCCTGAGCGATAGTATCTCTTTGAGCTACACGATAGCTGAGCTTTGCACCTCGATATGCAAAGCCGTTTGAAACAAGAGAAGTATTGATATCGCTTAAACCTGTCGAATATTTTGAATTTACGGCTTTTCTTGTGTTCTTAAACAACAATCTCGCTTCATCAACTGAATATTTCTGATATTTTTCAGTTGCAGCACAGGAAGCAAGAGTCTTACTGTTAGCTTTGGCATATTCAATTGCTTTATCTATTGTAAATACTTGCGCCGCTTCTGTTGAAGTGACAACAGCACTATCAGCTGTTGTATTGTCTGCAAATGCAGTTACCGACGCAAGGGGAGTTGCACACAGGCTTATAACAAGACCTGCGAGCATAAGCTGTCTTTTTAAAATTGACATTTTAGTTTCCTCCATTATTATTCAAAATAAATAGTTAGAATTTCTAACTATTTTTACCCAATAAAAACACAGGGCAAAAACTTCATTTTACATTATAAACCATTATTTTATCTATGTCAATCAATATTTCCAATGTTTACATTTCTTTAATAAATCTGTGAAAAATATGAAAAAATACTTAATAATTTCTATAAAAATCACTATTGACAAATTGTCATTTTTTATATATCATTTAATTAGATTTTAAAACTATTTTGGAGAAGAATATTATGAGTAACGTGTCAATCAGTACGATGATAAATAAATTCGGAAGACAGATGCATAATATGTACAGTAATCAGAAATGGGAAGTGAATATAACAGCTTCTCAGATGGCAGTCCTTACTTTTGTCGCAAGGCAATGTGAGGAAGGTATTCCGGTTTTTCAGAAGGATATCGAACGTGAATTCAATATAAAAGGTTCATCGGTTACAAGTATATTGAATGCACTCGAAAAAAATAAATGGATTAGCCGTGAAAAGGTGGATTATGATGCACGGCTTAGAAAAATTGTACTTGCAGAAATGTCGTTTAAAATGATTGGCCAAATGAAGGAATTTTGGGATGAGATTGATCTTACAATCAAGAAATCGCTTACCGATGCAGAATTAATTGTGTTTTGTCAGTGTATGGATAAAATAAATAATGCCCTTAACGGATAAAACTCTGTCTTTTTCAGGCAGAGTTTTTTAAAATGTTTGACTTGTGACGAATTATATGGTATAATATGGACATAATACTGATTAATGATATAATGGAAAGGATATAGATATGGAAAAGGTAAATATACTGGGCGTAAAAGTTGATATGGTAACCATTCCGGAAGCCGCAGACAGAATTATGGGCTTTTTACAGGAGGATGGAATGCACGATGTTTATACTCCTAATTCCGAAATCATAATGACTGCGTATAAGGATAAGGAATTTGCAGACATTTTAAATAATGCATCAATGCTCACAGCTGATGGAATCGGAGTAGTATATGCTTCAAGAATTTTGAAGAAGCCTATCAAGGAAAGAGCTGCAGGCTATGATATTGCCTGTAAGGTGCTTGAAAAGATAAATTATACTGATCATTCGCTCTTCCTTTTCGGCGGCAAGCCGGGAGTTGCAGAAACTGCCGAGAAAAAGCTTAAGGAAAAGTATCCGGGCTTGAAGATTGCAGGAACACGCAACGGATACTTTAAAGAAGAGGACGAGAATGCAATTGTAGAAGAGATCAATAATTCGGGTGCAGATATAATTTTCGTATGCCTTGGTGCACCGAAGCAGGAAAAGTGGATAAATGCACACAAGGAGGAGCTCAAGACAAGGGTTGCAATGGGAATAGGCGGAAGCCTTGATGTATTTGCAGGAACTGCTGAAAGAGCACCGGATATATTCTGCAAGACCGGACTGGAGTGGTTTTACAGATTGTGCAAAGAGCCGTGGCGTGCGGGCAGAATGATGCAGCTTCCGGTATTCGGAATGACAGTTATTGCAAAAGGTAAAAATTTCAAGCAGGACTAAAATAATAAAAGGCGCTTATTATGCAGACTGCCAAACTGTATAATAAGCGTTTTAATATAGAGAGGGAATTATGGAACCGAAGGATTATATTATTTCAAAAATTGAAGGTGACTATGCGTATCTTCACAGAACGGATGCAGAATGTGACGAGGATTTATTCATTGCAATGGCTCTGTTGCCGCCCGGAGTTGACGTAGGAACAAAGCTGCACTATGAAATGCTTTCGTATGAAATAGTCGATTAACAAAATCAGCTTTTTTTGCATAATATACCACGAGGTGATTTTTATGCGAGTAGGGCTGAGATATCGCAAAAAGCATTATAAACAAAGAGCAATTATTATTGGTGCGATTTTGCTTATTGCATTTTGTATAATACTGAAAAGACTTGAACCGGCATTTAATACTCAGCTTGCGTGCTATGCAAATACCATTGTGACCAACAGGGTAAACAGAACAGTCTATGATGTTTTTAAAGGGTATGACAGTTTTTCGGAAATATCGCATAATGCTGACGGAAGAGTAACCTCGCAATCGGCAAATACTCCTGATATAAACATAATCAAAGCTGATGCAACAGTACGTGTTCAAAAAGAGCTTGATGCAATTGCTTCAGAATACATAAAAATACCTTTAATGAGTATTTCGGATTTTCCTGTGCTCAGTGGTATGGGAATAAGTGTGCCAATAAAGGTTGTGCCGATGACGTTAGTTGATGCAGAGTTTGATGAAAGCTTTATTTCAAACGGAATAAACCAGACACGTCACAAAATTGATATGATAATTAAGGTCAGAGTTCTTTATAGTGGCTTTGCACTTAATAAGCAGGAATCAATTGAGACACAGATTCCGCTTGTGAATACAGTCATAAACGGAGATGTGCCGCAATATTACGGAAATTTGTCGGGAACAGAGGGAGTTTTCGATTAAGGAAGGAAATAAAAATGGAAAGAAGAGTAAAAGAACTTACAGAGCTATTGAATTACCATAATCATAAATATTATGTTGATGATGCACCGGAAATATCAGACTTCGAGTTTGATGCATTGCTTCGTGAGCTTGAAGAAATTGAGGAAAAATATCCTGAGCTGAAAAAAGCCAATTCACCGACTGCAAGAGTGGGCGGCGAGGCAGTAAGTGCGTTTGCACAGGTGGTTCATGCTGTGCCTATGCAGAGCCTTCAGAAGGCTTTTTCGGCTGAAGAAATACGTGATTTTGACCGTCGTGTGCGTGAGGTGATTTCAAGCCCTGAATATGTCGTAGAGCATAAAATAGATGGCTTATCAGTATCGCTGGAATATGTGGACGGTGAGTTTGTGAGAGGCTCAACACGAGGTAACGGCGAAGTGGGCGAGGATGTTACAGAAAACATCAAAACAATCCGAAGCGTACCTATGCAATTAAAGGATAAGATACCCTTTCTTGAAGTGCGTGGAGAAGTATTTCTTTCAAGAGCGAGCTTTAATAAAATAAACGATGCACTTGAAGCACAGGAGCTGCCGCTTTTTGCAAATCCGAGAAATGCGGCGGCAGGATCTTTGCGTCAGTTGGATCCGAAAATTGCCGCAAAGCGAGGACTTGATATATTTGTTTTTAATATCCAGCAAATAGAGGGACATGAAATAACCTCACACACCGAAGGTTTGCATTTCTTAAAGGAGCAGGGCTTCAAGACAATATTAAACGACAAAGCGTTTAAAACAATTGATGAGGTTATAGATGAAATACAGGCGATAGGCGAGGAAAGAGGTCAGCTGTATTTTGACATTGACGGTGCAGTTGTAAAGGTAAACAACTTCGAAGAACGTGCCGAGCTTGGTGTGACAACGAAGTTTCCGAAATGGGCAATTGCTTATAAATATCCGGCAGAAAAGCAGACAACTGTGTTAAGAGACATCCGCCTGCAGATAGGCAGAACGGGAGTATTAACGCCGCTTGCGATACTTGATACAGTTCATATCGCAGGTTCAAACGTATCAAAGGCTACTCTTCATAATGCTGATTATATCAGGGAAAAGGATATAAGAATAGGAGACACTGTCGTAATCGAAAAGGCAGGAGATATAATTCCTGCTGTGGTTGAGGTTATAAAAGAAAAACGAGACGGAAGTGAAATAGAATTCGTGATGCCTGCACTTTGTCCGGAATGCGGCGGTGCAGTAGTACGTGAAGAGGGCGAAGCGGCATATCGCTGTACAGGTGTAAATTGTCCGGCACAGCGGTATAGAAATATCGTACATTTCGTGTCCCGCAGTGCAATGGATATTGATGGATTAGGACCATCAATAATTGAGCAGATGCTTGAAAGAGAAATGATAGAAACTGCAGCTGATTTGTATTATATAAAAGCAAGCGATATTGCGGATATGGATAAGCTTGGTGAAAAATCGGCACAGAATCTTATAAATTCTCTTGAAAAATCAAAGACTAATCCGCTACACAGACTCATAAATGCGTTCGGAATACGTCATATAGGCGAAAAAGCGGCAAAGGTACTTGCAAAGCAATATAAGACACTTGATGCGCTAAAATCAGCAACGGTTGAAGAGCTTACGCAAATAGAGGATATCGGAGCGACAATGGCTGAATCGGTAGTTGAATATTTTGCAAGTAATCAGAATCTTGAATTTATAAAGAAGCTTGAAGAAGCAGGAGTGCGCTGTATAGAAGAGGCTACCGGTGCAGAGTCAGATAATCGGTTTGAAGGAATGACATTTGTTCTGACAGGTACATTGTCAAAACACAAGCGTAGCGAAGCGGCTGCGATAATAGAAGGTATGGGAGGAAAAACCTCATCAAGCGTATCAAAGAAAACAAGCTATGTTTTAGCCGGAGAAGAAGCGGGTTCGAAGCTTGACAAAGCAAATCAGCTCGGAATTAAGGTCATATCCGAAGACGAATTTGAAAATATGATATCATAATTATAAGATTATATGCAAAAAGCATATAAAAATACAATTATTTAAAGAAGGGGAATAAGTCTAAGTATAATAAAGCAAGGGATTCAATTTTGGATAAATATAAATCCAAGTAAGATAAATCACTCTTTATTATACTTAGATTGTGTTTTTTGTGGATTTTGAGCGATTTATCAAACTTGGACTTTTACAAACCCACTGTTTATGCGGGTTTACAAGATTTTTTTACCAAAAAAATTTATTCCGTCGATTTCAACAAAAAAACTTTCATACCCATTATGTTCCCATTATTTTTTAGTGTGTCATTTCAACAATTGGATATGGTATTGTATTTGTAATTAACATTATACTATAATATATCTACTTTAGTATGCACATAGTTATTGAATAAAAATAATAAGTTCAGGCTATGCCTGCATCATTCGCCAATCAGATAATACGTAAAAACATCTCATAAGTTACATAAACGGTAAAGCAATTATTGATATTTCGGATATAATTTCATATCATTTTCAGATATATATGTACCAAATATGCTTACAGTAAAATATAAATCTTTGATGTTGTATGTTTTGCATATTTAAACCAAAGCAACTTATTTCCATCATATATATACATTATTATTTTAATAAGTCACCCATCAAAACACTTCAATAGTTTCGTGCCCCCTTCTTTTCTTCGAACGTTTGTTCTTGGTTTGATTTACGATAATTCTCCAGTGTTGCTGAATTCTATATTTTATGATGACAATTAAGTAGAGTGAACCTTGCAATTACCAAGGTTCACTCCCCTATTGTGTTTTTTATTTTAAAATCCGTTTATTACATAAAAAAACCGAAAATCTATCCCGATACGAAAAATCGGTATAATCACCGCCATTAAGTTGTTCTGTTTATTCTCCACATTTTATTTAATGTAGTATATATCACATAACTATCTCAGCAAATACATCAAATAATCTCTGCGCAAGTGCTGCCATTCCCGCATCATTTGGGTGCGCTGCCACTCCTGAATTACTTGCATCCTTGGCAAGATACTGATCCCCTGTGAGTCCTGTTCTGCCGTCAACGTATGTGTATCCGTCAGCTGCAGCCACTGCTTCAATTGCTTCCACAACCTTGTCATTGGTTATAACTGTTGTACAAGCAATTACCTTTACATCCTCATTTCCTTCCGCAAAGTAATCCATAATCTTTCTGTACGGCTCTACAAAGTCCTCTGCAACAGCTGCGTTCTTATCTGATACCTGATTCATCATATTCGCACCGATTGTATTGATAATCACGTCCGGCTTCCAGTCTTTGTGATTTTTATATACCCAATGATTCCAGAGATATGTGTTTTCCTTTACCCAGTAGTTTTCAAGTGCAGCAATGTTTTCAGCCCTGATTTCTACATTATAAAGGTTTTCACTTAATAAGTCATCTAATACGTGAACATAGTCTGTTTCATCACTCGATGCAGCCATTCCTCGTGCACCGTCCCAATCAAGACTTTCTGCCGGTGAATGCCATGTTATTGAGTTTCCTAAAATAAGTACCTTTAACGGTTCTGAATATGAATATTCATCACGAAGAACATAGCTCTTTGCTAACGGTTCCATATCTGACTTCCAGATAAATACCTTTGTATTGGCTGAGCTTTCGAGTGTTGTATCGATCGCTGAAAGATCAACACTCTCACCTGCACTCATATCCTTATTGTACATACCGATCATTCTGCCCTCGTTGTCGTACTGTACAAGATATAAAGCAGCTGCTTCACTTACCTTTACATTTTTCGGTCCATGTACTGTTTCAAAACCGCTTGCACCGTTAATTGCTGTGACATTTCCTGTATAATCAGTCATATCAAGCTTTCCTGTACCACTGATTGCTCCGCTGACCTCAGCATCGTACATCATAATGTCATTTGCTTCAATTGAAGCAGTTACATTCGCTCCGTCGGTGATTTCAACACTTGCCGCCTTTATTGCTCCGCTTACGTTTCCGCCGCTTATAATGATATGCTTATCTGTATCAATATTAAGATCAATATCACCCGTCGAAACAACCTTTCCACCGTCAGGAATCACAGCCATTACATCTGTGCTTACACTTGTATCGCATACCGGAATATTCTTCTCGAATATCGGATAGCCACCATTCAAGCCGTAATAATCAACCGCAAATCCATCAAGCTCGCACCAACCGTGCTTGATTGTCTGAAGCTGCTCAACTGAAAGTGTCTTACCTACATAATATGTATAATTTCCTTCCACCTTAACACTCGGATTCAATAAACTTCCCTGCCAGTACTGAGTTGTGTAGCAGTTTGTGATATTGCTTGCATCGCCGTCTACAATATAACCAAAGTTAAATCTACAGCTCGGCGAGCCGTTTAACTTACCACCGACATAACAGTTGCTGACAACACCCTCCGGCTCTGTTCTGGCTATTGCCATACCAATACCTTCACAGCTTTCGTTCCACTTACCGCCGTTATATGCACCCGAAATATCAAGGTTTATTACATAACAGTGATTGATATTTCCTCTGTTATGCGCCGCAAGTGTACCAACTCTCCAGGTAGTACCTGAATATGTAAAGTCCTTTACGTAGCAGTACTCGATAGTGCCGTTATTTACAGCTGCAATTGCTGCTGCATTGTTAGCATCCTTTATACCGTCTCCCGTTATTGTCACTCGAACAAAACCTGTGTTTTTGATTGTTCCGTTAAGTGTTTTTACAAGTCCTGCATCCTCTCCTGCTGCACTTAATCTCAGATTCTTAATCTCATAACCCTGACCGTCCAAAACACCACTAAACTCATCTATACCGTCAAATACAGCATATGACATATCAATGTCATTTCCGAGCTTAAAGGTTGAGCCCGTTGTATCCTCAAGCTTTGCAATACTAGCAAGCTGCTGATCTGTTGTGATTATATATTCACCTGTGCCCGTAAACCAGCTTGTATCGTTATTCCATTCCTTCTTTACCGCTCCTGGTTCCCACTCAAGTGCCGGATAGCCGAAGTTATAGTCAGCGTTTTCATTTAATACAAAATATCCGCCGAGCTCAATGTCTGTAAGCGATTTCAGTACATCTGACGAAACGTTTGTACCAACTGCCTGATCTGCCCAAGATGTATTTCCTACCCACTGGAATGTATCATAGTATACATTATTTACTGTCGCAGATGCGTGTGCATTTCTGATGGCACCTACTATTTTTGCATAGCTTTCGTTATAGTTATACTTACCTGCATAGCAGTTTTCAACCGTCGATGCAGCACCTGATGAGTGCAGGAAGCCTATGAGACCTGAAATCAATGCCTCTGTATGAACATTTTCACCGATTATTCTGTTTACTGCATAGCTGCTCTTTACTGTTACATTATCTCTTAACTGTCCGACTAAAGCACCTACAATTTCACCACTTGTCGGAATATCCGAGAATGTTACACTTCTTACAAAGCAATTATCAATAACCGAACCCTCTCTTGCGTGAGCCACAAGTCCGCCGACAAGACGTGTTCCGCTATCGCCTGTGTAACCGAACGAAACTTCTATGTCTGTTATACCGAGATTTTTAACAGCACCGCCCTTTAATCTTGCGAACAAAGCAACCTCCGGATTTGTTGTAGTATCTGAGTTGATAACCTTTACATTGCTGATAATGTGACCATTACCGTCAAATACACCTGAAAAAGCAGCTAAGGCTGTACCAACTGGATAAATTGTTTCACCCTCAAAGTCGATGTCTGCCCCAAGCGAAACTGTTTTATTTGCAAAATTGTTGCCCTCTGCAACAAGCTGTGCAAGGCCTGCAAACTGTTCCTTTGTAGTAAGTTCAAAGCTTGTGGCACTTCCGTTGTACCATGTAGTATCTGGTGAAACTGTAGTACCTGTATCCGGACTTTCATCATCGTTGCCGTCGTCAACTATGATGCCCTTTTCCCAAGCAAGTAAAGGATAACCATTGTTCAATTCTTCATTGTCATTTACAACAAAGCTTTCACCGAGATTGATATCTGCGAGTGCTTTTAAAACATCCGCTGAAACATTTGTACCAACTGTTTGTTCAGCCCATGATGTATTTCCTACCCATTGGAATGTGTCATAGTATACATTATTTACTGTTGCTGACGAGTGTGCATTTCTTACAGCACCCACAATCTTTGCATAACTTTCATTATAGTTATACTTACCTGCATAACAGTTTTCAACCGATGATGCTCCGCCCGACTGATTGATTAAGCCGATAAATCCCGAAACGAGTGCTTCTGTATTAACATTTTCGCCGATTATTCTGTTTACTGCATAGCAGTTTTTAACTGTTACTCTGTCTCTTAACTGACCTATCAATGCACCTGAAACCTCACCCGATGTAGTAAGCTCTGATAAGGTTACATTTCTTGCATATGACTGCTCAATTACTGCACCTTCTCTCGCACAGCCCACAAGAGCTCCTGCGTAGCGTGCACCACTTTCGCCGGTATAACCAAATACCACTTCAATATCTTCTATACCGATATTTTTTATTGTACCGCCTTTTACTCTTGCAAATAAGCCAACCTCCGGATTATTTACTGTATCTGAGTTTACAATCTTAACATTTTTAATAACGTGATTTCCGCCATCAAATGTACCTGAAAATGCCTTTGTTGCAGCACCTACCGGTGTAATTTCATTACCGTTGAAATCAATATCTGCACCAAGTGTAACCGTTTTGCCCGCAAAGCTGTCTGCATCAATGCCTTCAGCCTGACCTGCTACAATCTTTCCGAAGCCTGTAAACTGCTCCGGTGTGTCAATTGTAAATTCTGTTGCTGTTGTATTATACCAGCTTGTGTCTGCTGTTATTTCTGCATTTACAGGTAACACCATAAGGCTTAATACCATGCATAGAGAAATAAACAATGAAATTATTTTCTTCATTTTTATTTTTGACCACCTTTCCTTACTGTAGCTTTATACTGTCTATTTTTATTGTTCCCTGTTCTCCCGGGAATTCTAATAACAGTCCTTTAACCGTACCGTTCCAGTTGCTGTTTTGAGTAAGATCTATTTCATATGTCGAACCCGATTCGTCATATGCAGTTGTTGCAACCTCATAGCCGCACTGCGAGTTGACTACACCCTCATCGTTTGTATAGAAATAAACCCTCATATAGTTTCCTGCTGTGTTATTTTTAAGCTTAATCTGCAAACTCTGATATTTATCTGCATCTATGGATACACCGTTCTCAGTTTCAATAACAGGTTTTATTCCCGATGCTCTGAACGATAACTCGCCATTTTCCGCCTTAAGGTCTGCTATATGCTTTGACGGAGCAAATCCGTCGTAAGTTGTATTTGCATCAAATTCCCACGAATACGAGCTATCCGTTACCTTTACACAGCTTTCTACCTTTTCTTCACCCGGAATCTCAATCACATCACCAAGCAAACGGATATAATCTATTTTAATCCAGCTTCCTACACCCTCTTTTGCAACCGGGTCAACTCTTAACTGAGTTACAGTTCCGTTCCAGCTTGAATTATTTTCGCAATTTAACAGATAATTCTTTGTTTCTTTTGAAGCCGATAACGCAAATTTGAAGGACTTTGCTTCATTCATATTTGTTGCAGCCGTAGTAACAAAGTAAATCTGTCCGGTTGATGCTGCTCCTGAGCTCATTCCGACCTCAATTCTCTTTACCTTGCTTGCGTCAATGTCCTCAACTATTCTGAAATATGGGTCTCCACCTACAATACCCAGCTTCACTCCACCGTTGCCAAAGGTTTTCGATGAAATATTTGAGTTAAATGACATTCCTGCTATATCATCGGCAGTTTCAAACAAATATTCTTTTATTACCTCTCTGCTTGAGCTATCTGCATCTGATTCAAGTGTTGTACATTCAAGAACTTTATTTATCTCGTCGTAGCTAAAGCCAGAACCAGTTATTGCATTTAAGCTATCAATTGACACATAGAATTTTCCGTCACGCATAAACGGAGCGTGTGTTAGTTTAACAGCTACATCTTTTTTATATGCGGTTTTTGAACCGTTTGTTATAACAGTTGCATTTGAACCGATTTTTACTATTCCCGAATCAGTTTTTACAACTCTTGACAAATCACCGCCAAGCTCGTTTGCAATCGTCTTTATATCGACATAGACCACACCGTCGTCTTCGATTATAATATCAAGCGGAACGTGATAATTGCCCATTTTCAGCTTACTCTGCGATGTGTCGGCATTGCCGAGTAATTCAATCGCTTTAAGTCTTATATCCTCATCCGTATTATAGAATTGTCCAAGAACAAAGGTGAGCTGTCCTAACGCACCTGACCACTCATAATTTTCTCCGATCGGGATATAGTAGTCAATAAATTCACCGTTCTCCTCGCCTTGCATCGGCATTACTCTATATTTATGATTATCTACACCCGTATCCTTACTTGTGGTCCACGTTACAGTACCACCCTTTGATACGCCGGCTTTCATTGTAACCTTCATATAATTTATATTATAAAGGTCAATGTTTGAATCACTTAAAGCAATCGTCGGATTTGTGCTGTTTAATTCGATTGTGGCTGCACCATTTTCGAATTTTACATTGCTTATACCGCCGCTTATGCTCCAATCGCCCATACTCTGCGAGAAATCCCACGAATGAATCGGAACCTGTGTTGATGTATCCGGCAGTACATGCTCCTTTGTATATCCTGAATCTCTGTCAGGATTATACATATTATTTATTCTTGCCTTCTGCTCAGCCGTGGGTATAATGTCCTCGTGTTCACTTTCTCCGATAAATACATCCCTTATTGCATCAAGATGACCGAAGCCGTATTTTTGTGTCGGACAAATTATAGTACCCTCACCAAACTCATCCCACGTTGCCGCAACCATAACTCGTTTTTCAAACTTTGATTTCGGCAATGACGGTAAATATTCGTTTTTTATCCATTCAAGGAAGCTCTTATATTCTTTCGGAGTTGATTCATATCCTCTGCCCGATGAACTCCACACACCGTTAAATCCGGTACAGAGCGCCGGAAAAATTTCAAGTGTCGAATTATCCTTATTATGATCCTTGTAGGTATTCAGATTTTCCTTATACATTTCAGCATTACCGTATATACCGTAATTGTACTTTGAAAATCCTTCAAGTCCCATTTTATCCCAACGGTCTATATCTTCATATGTATTGTTAAGTGCAGTTGTGTTTATCATAAGAATCGGGTCGCCGACTCCCGCTTCAATACACATATCTCTGAATTTCTGAATACCGTTGAGCACAGCTTCATCATTTCTTGCATTACCCTCAAAGATTGAGAAGAAATTACCCGGGTTAAGAATTGACATAACAGGTCTGCCGTTTAATCTGAAATATCTCGGGTCCTTGAAATAATATTCTATCCAGAATGGAACAAGATTTTCAAAGAAGTCCTTTTCTGTCGCTCTGCCTACAAGGTAACCGCCATTTTCCCAAAGAATTGCAAACGGCATATCATCGCTATATTTTGCGTGGAAATATCCGTTATGTATTGCATATCCGTGACGGAAGCTGTTATCCTTAATCGGATCACGCTCCGCCTCCTCAAGTGCGTAACAGGTGTACATACACGGCAGCCAGAAATTTATTCCGTGTTCTGCCATATATTTAATAGCCCAGTCCGAATATTCCGGATCACCCTCATCATAGTATCCAAGCACCGGAATTCTACCTTTTGCGGCATTCATTTCATCCCAACCGTTGTGAGTACCCTCTGTCCAGAGCGGACACATCTGCATTCCGATTGCATATTCATCAGATGCAACCGACTGTGGCTCCGGTACGTAATCCGACGGAGTTTGCGGTGTCTGATGAAGTATAATATCATCAAATACAGCCGTTCCCTCGCCCTGCGGCACAAACAGCTTTACTGTATTTACGTCTGATGCAGGTCTGAGAGCTACATTTTCACTTTTAAGCTTTCCGTTTAAATAGATATTTGCCGTGTGATTATCCAAATCAAGCTCTGCTCTGAAACGATACCATACATTTTCCATATAGTTATAGAAATTTGTTTTTCCGGCGTTTGAAAGATATGCAAAATCCTCTTCGCCGGATATAAATGAGAACACCTTGCCCTCATCATTCATAAGAGCAATTTCAATATTTCCCTTCTTTTTTGGTAAAAGCATCTGTGTTTCAAATGTCACCTTGCCGCTTAAAGGATCAATCTCCTTTATGTATTCAACATTACCTTTTTCACTATTGATTTCAAGAGAATTTCGGTCTACATAGCGGTAGTTGAACACTCTTAAGCCTGCCGAGCCGTTTCCGTTCATGGTCCAGTCAGACGGCAATCCGTTTCCGCTCATAAACATTTCATACACATCATATCCGCCGTAGAGCTTTACATATCTGATTGAAAGGTTTCCTACCGCTTCATTCGTTGTAGCAAAATCGAAAGATGTGATTTGAAAAATACTTTCGGCAAATTCCTCATTAACTGCATAAAGCACTCCGTTGATATAGACATTTTCTATCTTCTTCGCATCCATATCAATTTCAGCCTTAACATCATATGTGTACGAATCAATTATTCTTGAGGTTGAGTAGCTTGTCAGATAACAAAGCTCTCCGTTTGGTTGTTCAAGATATAATCCGCTGTTTTTGGTTACTATTCCAAAAGCAGTTTTTGTGCCGTCAAGAAGTCTGAACGCTGTACCGTCCATCTCACGATCAAGTGCAAAACCGAATTCCAGAGTAAGCTTGCCACCCGAAATTGGCACAGTTTCTCTGTTTCCCGATACCGGCAGATATTCACTGCTGTCGTTATATACACCAAAGCCCATAACTTCCTTTGATACTACTGTTGAGGAGCCTGATGCTGTTTTATTCGCTTCCCATGAGCTTACAGAATTAGTGTCCTGCCATATATACCACGTAGGCTTTTCAGGTCTTGTACCCTTCACTTCCTCCGCCTGTACGACTGGAACAATGCCGCTGAGCATCGTAGTGCATAACAATACGGAAATAAATGATTTGATTTTCATCCTCGTCCTCCATTCTGCCGCATACAAGCGTTACTTAGTTATTTATTACTACCGCTTCGCCTGTCGGCTCTAATGTACTGAAATCTTTTAATGTAAATATTTTGATTAAGTCTGCTTTTTTGTTCATCTGAGTACTTATGCTTATCTCAGTTGTCTGTAACGGTTTTGCAATTGCCTTTGTATGCTTTACTCCAATTAGTCTTGAATTGTCATATAAAGCAATAACAGCACAAACCTCCTGTTCGGTTGACGCCATATTTACAAATGATGCTTTAGCTATCAATATATCGCCTATTGTACTTGTTGTTACTGACGATTCTATTTTTGCTTTTTCTGACCATCCGATCGTTTCCCATAAAAGAACAGGATAACCTCCGTTATACTCACTACCCAATGAATCAGTAAATGCATCACCAAGCTTTTGTGCGTATTCCTTTATATAATCAGAAGGAGTTCCTCCTGCATTGAGTATAGTATTTTCAGATGTCTCTTTATTTTCAAAATAGCATCTGCTCCACGATGATTCATCATCAAATGCAGCAAAAAGTCTTGTTTTATCATAAACTGACGTATTTACATCAGCACTGTAACAGCCTGAAATACTTACTCCGTTTTCTGCCGTTCCGACGAATCCACCAAAACCGTATCTTGGCACATTTCCCTCAAGACTTGCACCGCAAACGTATGTATTTTCTATAATTCCGCCTTCTGCTCTGCCTGAAACAATGCCCATTCTGTTCATCGTGTCGCTATTATTTGTTATTACAGATTCTCTTACAAAGCAGTTTTTAATTGTTCCTGAGTTTCTTCCGGTCAAAATTCCGACACAGCCGCCGTATTGTGCATCAAACATCGAATTTTCAATACCAAGATTTTTTATAATGCCTTCGTTTCGTGCTATAAACCCAAAATCCGGGTCTGTTATATTGGTTAAATTAAGATTTGAAAGTATATGTCCGCTACCTTCAAGCTCACCTTTGAACGGCTTGGTATTTCCGCCTGCTGCACTAAATGCAAGATTATTAAAATTCATATCTGATTTTAAAATTATCTTCTTGCCGCTGAAACTTTTGCCGCTGCTTACCAACTCAGCAAACCCTGCAACCTGAGATGGTGTGGTAAGCTCAAACTCTCTTGTTGCGATGCCATACCACGATGTATCAACACTGCCGTCCCATACAAGAGCATCTCGCTTAACTTCTTTTCCGAGAATTACCGTTTCTTTACCCAAAACAGAGCTTTCGCCTTTAAATCTCCAACAAATTGTATACGTACCCATTGGCAGAGAGCGAAACTCATTTTTACTCTGCCACATTTTGCCATCTATACTGTATTCGATATTATCGTCTGCACTCAGTTCAATTGAAGAACCCGACTTCTTTTCCACTTTAATATCCGGAACCACCACATCACCAAGCAGCTTAATATAGGCAATATTAACTGTTCCGAGTGTTTCTATCGGGTCAATTCTAAGCTGAGAAACTATGCCCTTGAAATTTTTACATTGCTCAGTATTGATTACATATTCGCATAGTATATCACTTTCCGTCACAGGAAACTCTATTACGTTTTCAGATGTAAAGTTATCTGCACCTTCTCTTGAAAAATATATTTCACCGTTTGATGAAACGTTTGATCTCATACCCACAGCTATTCGCTTAATTTTATCCGCTTCAATATCCGTAACCGGAAGCTTTATATACAGGTCATTTCCCGATGCCTCTAATGTTAGTGATCCATTTTTATAATACTTCGAAGCAGCGTGCTTAAATGACATTGAGCTTATATCCGAAAGGTCATATTCATATATTACCTCACGTGCCATGTTTATAAAATCCGTCTTACCCGTGCGAACCTCATCTGCATCAATGCTCCCGCCAAACATCCGCATAGCTGTTGTGTAGGATACATAAATTTCACCATTGATTACTTCAGGTGCTTTATCAAGCAGAATTGTCTTATGCCTGTCACTCATGATTTTCTGACCGCCTTTTACAATAAATGCATTATCACGATACCTTACAGTGTATTTGTCGTCAAGAGTAAAATACTGTAATTCTGCTTCATATATGTCTGCAATATCCTTTAATGAAATCATATCGTCCACAATACTGCATTCTGCGCTATAGCCATCAACCGTTATATGTCCTTCATTGATTTCATTTCCCAACAACTCAATTGATTCAATCTCAATTTCATCACTAAGGTCTGATATATTTGTACCAAGTACAATTTTCAGGTCTTTAAGCAGCCCTTTCCACAAAGCTCCGCTTGCAATCGGCACATATATTTCACTCATTTCCTCTGAATTTATATAAGAGAAATATTGTTTTTTATTTTCATCGAAATTGCTTGAAAAGCTAGTAGAATGATAAATGCAACCATCAGTCGAGGTAGAGTTGGCTTTCATTGTCATTTTCACATAGTTGACCTTGCTTGTATCTATATTTATATCACGCAATATAATTCTCGGCTTATCAGACGACGCCTTAACCTTCATAATACCATCTGTAACATCTATCTGTGCTATATCACCGCAGGGTGACCAGTCTTCTGTATCAGTATCAAAATACCATCCCTTGATTACATTTTGCTCAGATGGGTCTGCAAGTATTTTTTCTTTTATATTTACATTGAAATTTTCCTGAATTGTCAAACCATTTATTCTTAATTTTTGTTCCTGACTTGGCGACATATCAGTATGCTCTTCGGTATCAGCAAATACTTCTCTTATAGCGCCAAGATATCCGAAGCCATCAGACTCTGTCGGAGCAATTACCGTACCTTCGCCATATTCATTCCAGGTTGATGCAATAACCATATTTGAGCCAACTGACGGAGCATATTTATTCTTTATCCATTCAAGCTGTGTTCTATACTCCTCAGGACTTGCCTTAAATCCACCTTTATCATTCCACGGAATTGAATTAAAGCCCTGAACACATACTGGGATTATTCCCATATCATTGCCGTTATTCCAACGTTTCAGATTATTCAGATGCAGCTGCTGTGTACCGATTCCGTCATTTCCAAAATTATATTTTGCCGCAAAATCTATTCCGCATTCACTATATTCATCAACAAGTGCATCAGTATATACTGCACCCGGACTGATTGCTATTATCGGATCTCCTACTCCTTCTTCAATACAGACGTCACGGAACCTTTGTATTCCTGCTATTCTGTCAGCCTTGTTTTCTCCAAACAATTCAAGAAATCTCTGCGGATTGTATATTGATATAAACGGTCTGCCATCTATTTTTAGATATCTTTCATCCTTAAAATAGTATTCAATCCAGAACGGCACAAGGTTATCAAAGAAATCGTTATATTCACGTGTTCCGTATTTGTATCCGCTATTTTCCCAAAGTATCGCAAATTTCATATAATCGCTGTACTTTGCGTTGAAATATCCGTTATGCAAGGCATTACCGTGGCGAAACACATTGTCCTTTATCGGATCACGGTTTTCAATTTCCTTTGAATAGCACGTGTATGCACATACGAGCTGAAAATCAACTCCATGCTCTGTCATCTGCTTTATTTCCCAATCATTAACCTCCGGATTTCCTTCATCATAATATCCTAAAATAGGTTTTCTACCGGGTGCCGATTTAATCGCCGTCCATCCTGTATGAGTACCCTCTGTCCAGAGCGGACACATCTGCATTCCGATTAAATAATCATTACTCTGTACTATTTGTGGCTCGCTTACATAGTCGTCACACAATATCATTCTGTATACGCTGATATCGTCTACAATCACCTTTTCGGGTGTTTGAGCTGCTGATATTTTTAAACTATCAATATAATCACAGGGATTTATTGGAATATCATCTGCTTTAAGCTTTCCGTTAAGATAAATATCAGCGCTGCTGTTTTCTGTATCTATTTCAATTGTGAAATGATACCATACGTTGTTTTTGTAGTCGTATAAATTTTCCGAGTTATATGTAAATGATGCATCGTTTGCTGAAATACCAATAATCTTCTCATCACCGCTGCATAGCGACAATTCAACTCCGCTTCTGTATTCTGGGATAAGAAGCTGAAACTCTGTTCTGAATTTACCCTGTATTGGTGAAAATTCTCTTTTAATCATCGCATCCGATTCGCTTGAATCAATTTCCATACTGTAACGATCCGTATAGCGGTAATTAAATTCTCTTACAGACGCTTTTCCCGAAACATTGAAGCTATCGGGTATATTCTTGCTCCTAAAGCCTTCAAAAACCTCGTAACCATTGTAAATTCTCAGATAGCTTAATAAAAACGTTCCGGTTGATTCTTCGCCCGTTCGAACATCAAAGCCGTCAATAGCTGAAATAGGATTTGAAAATGAGATATTTTCGCAAACAGTTGTGCCATTAACCTCTATACTTTTGGTAATTGAATTATCAATATCAAGGTTTATCCTTATATGGTACAAATATTCATCGAGGTTACTTGAAAAGCTAAGCTCACTAAGTAATACATCACTGCCATCACCCGACTCATAGAAT